>NZ_JABSST010000159.1 GCF_013213975.1 Winogradskyella sp. | reverse complement strand
GTTAGAAATAACAGAAATTCCTCTAGGCAACGCAATTGACTTATTCAATGAGAAAGGTCATAACTACATTTTCGTTAAGTCGGACGATTTATTTGTCCCACCAGACGCAGATTTTTTTCCACCCCCTGCCGCTGAATACTGATGATTATTTTCAAGAAACTACGTTATAAGAATTTTTTGTCATCAGGTGATAATTTTACCGAGATCAACTTTCTTGCTAATAACACCAACCTCATTATCGGCAGCAATGGAGCAGGTAAGAGTACAATTTTAGATGCATTAACGTTTGTGCTTTTTAATAAGCCCTTCCGAAAGATTAATAAACCCCAACTAGTCAATACTGTAAATGAAAAAAACTGCCTCGTTGAAATCGAGTTTACCGCAAATAACAGAGAGTATCTTGTCCGCCGTGGGATTAAGCCCAATGTATTCGATATTGAGGTGGACGGGAAGTTGCTCGATAAGCGTGGTGACGATCGCGACAATCAAATCACTCAAGAAGAAAATATCCTTAAGGTTAACTATAAGTCTTTCACTCAGATTGTTATCTTGGGTAGCTCTACTTTTGTTCCTTTTATGCAGCTCACTGCCTCAAATCGTCGTGATGTTATTGAGGATCTTCTAGATATACGTGTTTTTAGTACAATGAGTTCTTTGGTTAAAGATAAACTCAGAGCCTTACGTGAAGAAATTAAAGTACTTGAGTTAAAGAAGAACAGCATCAAAGAGAAAGCTGAGATGCAGAAGAAGTTTATTGATGACATTACCAAGCGTGGTGAGAGTAATATTGAAGAGAAGAAAGAATCTGCCAAGAAACTGATGTTTGAGCAGGTATCATTGGGTGATGAAGTTGCAGTAAAGATTTCTGAATTAGAAGAATTAAACAAGCAGCTAGAAGAATATACAGGAGCTACTGAGAAACTTAAAAAACTTGGTAGCTTTAAAGGTAAGATCCAACAAAAAATTTCCACTTTAACTAAGAATCACAAGTTCTTCACAGAGAATGCTATTTGCCCAACCTGCACACAGGACATTACCGATGAACTAAAGGAAGCTAAGTTAAGTGAGCTAACTGAAGAAGGTAAAGACCTTAGAAAGGGCTTTGCTGAAATTGAAGATGCAATCATAGAAGAAGAATCGAGAGAGAAACAGTTTAGCTTACTTTCCAAGCAGATCTTGGATGCTAATAAAATCGTATCTACCAATAACGTACAAATCAGTGGTTATACTGAGCAAATTAGATCTATTGAAAATGACATTGAATCAATACGTGACAGGATTGACAATCAAACCGAGGAAAAAGAAAAACTAACCGAGTTCATCTCCAAGTTACGTGTGCTTGTTGATGAGTTATCTAGTAAAAAGATTGAGTTGGATAAGCACAAATTTATATCAGATCTCCTTAAGGACGGTGGTGTTAAAACAAACATCATTCGCAAGTACATTCCTCTTATTAATAAACATGTTAATCGCTATCTTCAGATGATGGAGTTTTATATAAACTTCAATCTTGATGAGGAATTTAACGAGACAGTTGTATCACCTATTCACGAACGCTTCTCCTATTCATCATTTTCTGAAGGAGAAAAGATGCGTATTGACTTAGCTTTACTGTTCACCTGGCGTGAAGTTGCTCGTGTACGCAACTCAGTCAACACCAATCTCTTAATTATGGATGAGGTATTCGATAGCTCCTTAGATGGATTTGGTACTGAGGAATTTCTCAAGATTATTCGCTATGTTGTTAAAGATGCTAATATATTCATCATCAGTCACAAGTCAGAGCTTCATGAGCGCTTTGATTCTGTTTTGCGCTTTGAAAAAGAACGTGGTTTTTCCAAACTAGTAGAAAAATGAAATTACTAACAGATTACATTAGAGAGTATCCAAATTATCTTGAGGATGATTTTTGTAGACATGTAATAGAAAAATTTGAGGTAGATGAAAGGAAATATAAGGGAGTAACGCTCGATCCATCGAATGAAGAAAACTATAAAGTTTCCACAGATCTAAACATATCCTTGCAGAGTGATTGG
>NZ_JABSST010000158.1 GCF_013213975.1 Winogradskyella sp. | reverse complement strand
CGATATTGGTTTATTAGAGAGCAATTATATTTAGATAAACTTCCTCTAAAAGCAAATGACAGCCTGTTAATAAATGGTGCTTTTGTGTATAGATCATCTAAAAAGTTGTACCCAAAATTTGCTAATAAAAAACATCCGGATTTTCACATTTATATGGATACACATATTAAAAGTGATTTTGAGATTGGAGAAAATTTTTATCTCGCCAGTTTTATTTTACAACCAAATGGAAGAATCAGTAACATAGAAATTTTTCATCATGTTAATAAAGCTCAAGATAAAAAGATAAAAAGAGCAATTAAAAACTCAGAAGGTATGTGGGAACTTCCTGTGCTAAATGATAAAAAAGTACCCATTTTACATTTTATAGAAGACAGATTTAACAAAAAGAAAACACAAAACTTATTAGATGTTACGCCTCACACTTTTAGGGAATACAATGATATATACTATGAAAATTTCCATAAAGTTGTATTAAACATACAGCAAGAAAATTATGAAGAAGCACTAAAGTATATAGCAATTTGCGAAAATGTTAATTCTAATAACCCTAACCTTATTTTTCATAAAATTAGATGTTATGAAAAAACAGGAGAAATTCAAAGGGCTATCGAAGCTAAAAAAATTCTAAAAAGCACCAAGCTTGAGTACTTATTACAATAAAATCAATTACCATAAAAAATTAATAAAATGAAAAAATCAGCCTTAATGCTTGTTGTATTAATCACTCATCAATCATATGCCCAAACAAAAACAATTTTTGAGTATGTATGTGATGGCAATATCAAAAAAGTAGACTCACTATTAAAAACCATTGACATTAACACTAAGAGTAAAAATCAATCTAATTTATTACACTTTGCTACATATTGCAATCAAGAAAAACTATTTAATTTTCTTATAGATAAAAACATTAATCTGAACATACAAAACAAATTTGGAGACACACCACTTATGTATGCTGTATTGAGGAGAAATGTAGAAATGACAAATAGACTAATTACCGAGGGCATAGAGATTAACACCGTTAACAAAGATAATTTTACACCTTTATATAATGCGGTACAATCTGACAATAAGGAGTTGGTAGATATACTTATTAAAGCAGGAGCTGATGTAAATCTTGGAGCCTCGTTGCTGCATAAAGCTGTACTTAATAATAGCTTAGAAGTCGTGAAAAAGATTATTAATGATAAAACTAACGTGGATTCTTTAAATGATTATGGCAACACACCTTTAGCCTTGGCAATTCGCGAGGATAACCCAGAAATTGTAGAATACCTAATCATTAAAGGAGCTGATACAAAAAAAGTGCCTAAATACAACCTTAAAGGTTCTTATTTAGGACAAAAGAGACCAGATAGCATACCTTTATTATTTGCAAAGAGCTTCATTTCTACTGAAAATTTTGTACATAGCCCTACTTTTTCTTCTGACGGAAAAGAGATGTATTACACGGTTGAATCATGGCGATATCATGGTGGGACTATATTCGAAACAAAGCAAGAAAATGGTATTTGGACCCAACCAAAGCCAATGGATATTGATGGTAATTATAGAGAAATTGACCCATTTTTATCTTCAGACAACAATACCTTATATTACTGCACAGACAGACCTTTAGTAGCCAATGACTCTACACGTAAAAATTGTGATATGTGGATGCTCAAAAGAGACTACAATAATTGGAGTAATCCAATACATCTTGGCAAGCTTGCAAATAATCCTGAATATCATGATTGGTTTCCAACGCTTTCAAGTGATGGCACATTATTTTATTCTACTGGTCCAAATCATACAAGTAATATTGTAGTATCCCAATTTAAAAATGGTTCATACCAAGAGCCGATAGATTTAGACGAAAATATTAATTCTGATAGTAGAGATTACGATCCTATAATTGCACCAGATAAAAGTTTTATAATTTTTTCTTCTAATAGACCAAATGGCTATGGATCTGTAGATTTATACATAAGTTTTAAAGATGAAAACGATAATTGGGCTAACGCCAAAAACATGGGAGAATTAATAAATACAAAAGATATTGAGTTTGCACCAAGATTATCACCAG
>NZ_JABSST010000157.1 GCF_013213975.1 Winogradskyella sp. | reverse complement strand
AACTTTAAAGCATTACCACCAGTTGTTGTTTCAGGATTACCAAACATAACACCAATTTTTTCACGTAATTGGTTAATAAAAATCATGGTACAGTTGGTCTTGCTTATAGATGCAGTTAGTTTTCTTAAAGCTTGAGACATTAAGCGTGCATGAAGTCCCATTTTAGAATCTCCCATTTCTCCTTCGATTTCACTTTTAGGAGTTAGGGCAGCAACAGAATCCACTACAATAATATCTATAGCGCCAGAGCGCACTAGGTTATCAGCAATTTCTAAGGCTTGCTCACCATTATCAGGTTGAGAAATGATAAGATTTTCTAAATCTACACCAAGTTTTTCGGCATAAAAACGATCAAAGGCATGTTCCGCATCAATAAAGGCGGCAATACCACCTGCTTTTTGGGCTTCAGCAATAGCATGTAGTGTTAAGGTCGTTTTACCAGATGATTCCGGACCGTAGATTTCAATAACACGACCTCTTGGATAACCTCCAACTCCCAAAGCGATGTCTAAACCTAAAGAACCCGACGAAATAGCATCAACATCTTCTATCGCCTGATCACTCATTTTCATTACAGTTCCCTTACCGTATGCTTTGTCTAATTTGTCTAACGTTAATTTTAACGCTTTTAGTTTCGCCTCTTTTTCGCTGCTCATTGTCTTCTGATTTCTTAATTAATTTATCCTCAAAAATACCACTTATTTTAATTTTTTTCAATGTAATGGCGCAACCATTTTAAGATTTTCACATCTAATAATTGAAATAGAATGTACTTAGTAAAAATCCTTTTTTAAAAGAATGGATTTTGTCTTCGAAGCTTACAAAGTATCAAGTAATAGAGAACGTAATTTGTCAATTAATTGATGACAGTATCATTGTTTTCTATCAACCTCACTACAGATTTTAACTATTAAATATCAATTGAATATGAATAATTATTTACTAAAATACGCTGTTGCCTTATTGATGATAATGACTTTTTTCACCTGCTCAGAAGATATCAATTATGAGATTACAGAAAATAGTGTTGACCTAGAACTAGCGTCCCAGTTAATCGATGATTTATATGCCAAGATGTACACTCCTGGTTCAGGTGGGACCCAAAGTCATGCTGATTTTGGGCACAAAACCTATGACTTATTTTCTGATATATTAATTGGTGATATGGCACTAAGTAACTCTATTTATGGTTGGTATCCAGAACAGAATGATGAAGGTACTATTGCTAATGTAGTGGCGCATTTATGTACTACCGATTACACACATGAAAGTAATTATCAAGTTTGGACACATTATTATGATACAATTGAAATTGCAAATACTATTATTGGTTTTATGGGAGGTGATGATGCAAACCCAGAAACTGAAGAGGAACGCCATTTTCTAGGTCAGGCTTTGGCTATGCGTGCTCATTCTTATTTTTATTTAGCCCAGTATATGGCTAATGAATATGATCCAGAAGCAGAAATATTGCCAATTTATCGTGAAGCAAATAGTGATTATATGCCTAAATCAACAACAGTAGAAGTATTTCAACTGATCGAAAGTGATTTAAATAGAGCAATAGATTTATTGGAGAATTACCAAAGACCTTCTAAAAAGTATATCAATAAATTTATGGCACAAGCTATTTTGGCTTATGCAATTGCTGCACAAAAAAATGTGTCAAGATTAGCAGAAGTTATTGCTCTTTGCGACGAAGTTATAACCAGTAGCGGCGCAACCATTATGAACTACACAGAAGTTACCGGAGGCTTTAATAACGTTAATACATCTGGCTGGATTTGGGGTGTAGATATAACTTCAGAGATGAATTTGAGATTGGTATCTTGGTGGGGACATGTAGATGCATTTTCTTACAGTTATGCCTGGGCAGGCGATTCTAAAGCTATTGATCAAAATTTGTACAATACTATTTTAACTTCTGATGTGAGAAAGGCTCAATTCTATATTGGTTCTGGGTACTATAATTTAATGCCACTTTATAAGTTTTACGATGCAGATCGAATTATTGGTGGTCCTGCTGGAAATGTCGTTTCCGATTATGTATACATGAGAATTACGGAATTACACCTTCTAAAGGCAGAATCCTTAGCTAAATTAGGTCAAGATGCAGAAGCAAGAGTTGCTCTTGCGGAAGTTTTGTCAGAGCGTCTACCAGATTTAAATTACCTTAATAGTTTATCAGGGGAAGAACTTGAAGATGAAATTTATCTACAAACAAGAATAGA
>NZ_JABSST010000156.1 GCF_013213975.1 Winogradskyella sp. | reverse complement strand
CCAACTAAAGATGCATATTGGTACAGACAAGCGAGCAGAGTAGGAAGCCAAGGAGACGCAGAGTATAAGGCACCTAATGCGCCATTTGGGGCACGTTTTACCTACTATTTATCCGAAAAAGTTAAATCATTAAAGGATGTGCGTAAAAAGCGTGAAAAAACCAATACTGACTTTCCAGGATGGGACGCATTAGAAAAAGAAACTAATCAAGATGAACCCCTGGTTTTATTGATTATAAACGACACCAATGGCAACACAATTAATACTATAAAGGCAAAGAACACAAAAGGATTTAACCGTGTTAATTGGAGATTGAACTATCCAAGTATGCGCGGTGAAATTTTAGCGCAGGGTGGTGATGGTATAGGTACTGGTAACATTATGGTAACACCAGGAACATACACTGCTACATTAGTTAAACGTGTTGATGGCCAAACAACTGTTTTAACAGGACCTCAAGAGTTTAATGTTGTACCAATGTACGATGGTGCCTTACCAAGAAAATCGTTTGAAGAAATGAATCAGTTTAGAGAAGCTGTAACAGCATTTCAACAAGATCTTACAGCGACCAATCTGCATATGACGCGATTAATTGAAAAAATAAGAGCCATGAAGCGTGCTGCAAATAAAACCACAGCACCAAATGATGACTTATTACGTGATATAAATACCACCAGATTGCAAATATTAGCTATAGAAAAAGAGTTGCGAGGTGATAATGTTAAAGGCGCTATTGGCGAAAAATCTAATCCTACAGCTAATGATGGTGGAGGACTATCTTGGAGAGCTTTTGGTAATACCTATGGACCTACAGGAACACATAAAACCTTATTAGAACGCGTAAAACGTCAATTAGCATCTGTTAAGGCAGAATTACGTGCCATGTCAAATTCTACAATACCTAATTTAGAAAGACGCCTTAAAGCGGCAGGAGCACCATGGATAGAAGGGCAAGGTCTCATTGATAACTAAAAACATAAATCTTGAATATTTAAAGTGATTGTCGTTGGCAATCACTTTTTTTTATAGGTTCACAATTCGTACCTTTAATTATTAAATCTAACCAACATGAAAAAAATTATTTATTGTCTGATCCTTTTTACCTTAGTATTTGCTGTGTCATGTAAAGATACTCCCAAACAAGACGTTGAAGATTTTACGCATACCGATGAAATGCCACCGAAAGTAAAAGGAGAAGAGGTAAGCTATGCCACGGATTCTACAAATCTTAAAGGCTACATTGCTTATAATGAAAATATGGAAGGTAAAAGACCAGCAGTTTTAATTGTTCACGAGTGGTGGGGACATAATGATTATGTAAGAGAACGTGCAGATATGTTGGCTGAATTGGGCTATACAGCTATGGCTGTTGATATGTATGGTGATGGTAAACTAGCAGAGCATCCACAAGATGCTGGAAAATTTGCAGGTGCTGTATTTGCTAACTTGCCTGAGGCAACAGCCCGATTTAATGCGGCTATAGAATTACTTAAAAAGCATGAAACGGTAGCGGCAGATCAAATGGCAGCTATAGGCTATTGTTTTGGTGGTTCTGTTGTGCTAACAATGGCAAATAGTGGTGCGGATTTAGACGCTGTGGCAGCTTTTCATAGTGGAGTTGGACTACCAGTAATGCCAAACGACCAATTAAAAGCCCGTGTATTAGTATGTAATGGTGATGCCGATCCATTTATTGATAAAAACGTAGTTGCCACATATACAAAAGCTATGGATTCTATAGGCGCTAAATATGAATACATTTCTTATCCAGATGTATTACACAGTTTTACTTCAAAATCTGCTGACGACAATGCAAAGAAGTTTGATTTACCTTTAGCTTATAATGCCGAGGCAGATGCAAAATCCTGGCAGAGTTTACGTGATTTACTCAATGAGGTGTTTAAATAATCGTTTATAATTCTAGTAGAAATTGGAGAGCAGACTCTTGACTTAAAAAAATTATATTTTACATAATATAAATTATAGGACAATTGCTATTATTTAGTATTTTAACTGAGAGTACCAATTGTCAGCTATAATGTTATTATGTAAAATATCCCAGAATAATCCGTTTCCATAAGCATGTGCAGTACTTGGGCATTAAACCAGAAATCGGTCTGCTACGCAGCGTTAATGCAATGTTCCTATAATTAGACGTTATGTAAAATGTCCGCTATCCAAACGCTCGATTGTTTTTATAAATACAAATTGCTTATTGCAATTTATTTATAACT
>NZ_JABSST010000155.1 GCF_013213975.1 Winogradskyella sp. | reverse complement strand
TTAAATAAGTCATTTGTAATAGCTGTATTTCCTATTCTATTAGACAAATAAACATCGAGACATCCATCATTATCTATATCCCCCCAAGACGCTCCGTATGTATAGAGATTATCAAGCGAAAAACCAGCAGATTCCGTAATATCGGTTAGTGTTAACCCATTGCGATTAAATAGTCGATTTCCATCTGTATCGCTCGTTAAGAAAAAATCTTTATCGCCGTCATTATCATAATCTACCCAAACCACACTTCTGGTATTGTAATCATAGTTAAGCGGAGTATCAAAAAACGATACTTCCACAAAAAACTGTCCGTTTATATTTTTATAAAACCTAACTGGAACATTATTACCCGAAGCCAAAGTTATATCATGAAAGCCATCGTTATCAAAATCAACAAAACTCACACCACTCCCGCCAAAAACTTCATTTCCGGTTGGGTCATCTAACCCTAAAGTATTAGCATTATTTACAAAATTAATTTGTGAGAATGACAAATAAGGAATGACAAATATGAGACAAACAAACTTCGACATAATCAACTACTCATAAAACTAATATATTAATGCTTCACAATTTTTATTCGTTTAGAACTATTTGCAGATGATATATCAGCAAAATACACACCATCCATTAAACCGCTAAGGTCTATGCTAAAGTTTTGAGAATCCAGATGAAACATTAATACTGATTGCCCTAGGAAATTAATTATTTCAACATTCTGAATACGTGTTGGAGATGCAATATTCATTATAGACTTGGTAGGATTTGGAAATACTTTCAAATCCATTAAATCATTATCTGGCACTGATAATGTTGATCGCTCTAAAATAAATATTTCTTCATTCACACTAACGTCATAAAGAACATCCACTATTCCACTCAACCATTTCACTTTTATATAATCTACCGTAGTTGCATTACCAACACCAAAAAATTCACTCGAAGAGTTTTGAGATAAATAGCCCTCACCACAAAGCGTATAGCGATATTGTTTTTGTCCATTAACAGAAATCTCAATTAAAGATCCAACAGCATCTCTATTACTTTGCGTTCCCTCCAGTTTTACCTTAAGCCAGTTATTGCCACTCGTTGACGTATTTTTCCAAAGAAAAATATTATCGTGATTAATATTATTAACAACAAGTTCAGGGAATCCATCATTATCTGTATCACCAATGGCATTTGAATAACTTATGGCTAGATCATTTGGCACTGCCGAATTTATAATATTAAATGTACCGTCACTCAACTGTTCATACATGGCAGAGGACAAATAACTAGGAATTGATCCATCATGTTCAGTACTAACATACAGATCTAAATCACTGTCATTGTCTGCATCTAGAAAGACTGCACCCCAAGCCACACTATTAAGTGTTGTTCCTGTTGCGGTTGCAATATCAGTAAAAGTTCCATCGCCATTATTTTTTAAGAAGACGTTCCCTGGAACATCGTTTGTAACATATATATCTAACCAACCATCGGCATTGTAGTCATCAATGGTTACAGACATGGCATCAATAGAAATTCCTGTTCCTGATTCGAAACTTACATCAGTGAAGGTACCATCACCATTATTTTTATATAATGTATTTGCATACTGTAATTTATCATTAGCGACATAAATATCTTGATCACCATCATTGTCAAAATCAAAAAATGCTGAACAAAACGATAACATTCCAGTATTTATGATTCCTGCTGTTGCATTGACTATGGTAAAGGTATTATCACCATTATTTTTATAGAGAATATTAGGAACATATTCACTGCGATTACTTAAAAATAAATCTAAATATCCATCATTATCATAATCGCCCCATGATGCACCATAGGTTTCTAAAATATCGGTTAATATGCCAGAAGATACTGTAATGTCTTGCATGATCATATTCCCTAAATTCTCAAACAACTTGTTGCTACTAGTATCACTTGTAACTAGTAAATCTTTATCCCCATCATTATCAATATCTACCCAATTGATTTGTTTGTTTCTCCAGTTGTTACTAGGAATATTTAATGTTTGTTCTACAAAATTACCATTGATATTTTTTAAAAATCGAATAGGATCACCTGAAGCTGAAGCAACGGTAATATCATCCCAACCATCATTATCATAGTCATAAAATGTAATACCACTTCCAAATAGAGAATTTCCACAGGTAACGTTTATACCTATATCGGACGCTAAGTTTTCAAAACTTATTTGTGCTACCGTGAGGTTGAACGAAACACCTACAACAAGAAATAGAAATACTTTCAAGA
>NZ_JABSST010000154.1 GCF_013213975.1 Winogradskyella sp. | reverse complement strand
ATTATGTTGATAAAGTAAAATCCGCATTCGAAATTTAATAATTCCTTTTAAAATACTATAAACCCTCACATTTTAGTGAGGTTTTTTTTGTGGTGAAAATTAATGTCAGGTAGGAGAAATTGAGATACATCTGTTTTATAAACAACAATAAACAACTTAATTTAAATCTACACCTATTATGAAAAGCATTAAAACCTACCCAAATCTTATTTTAATTATTTTATTAGCGCTGATAACCTTAACAGGTTGTCAGCAAGACGATGGCCCTTCTAATGGAGGGAACCAACAAGAAAATATTCCAGACACCTTCTCAGAATATTTTGGAAATCCCGTATCACGAAACTTTCTTGGAAATGTTATTGATACGGATAAAAATCCAATAGAAGGAGTTACAATTACTATAGGCAGCCAAACGGCCACTACAGACGAAAATGGTGTTTTTATCCTTAACAACGCTACTGTAAATGAACGTTTTGGCTATATCAAAGCAGAGAAAGCAGGTTATATTCATGGGTCTCGAAGTGTGGTACCAACACGCGGTATCAACAAGGTTACCATTATGCTTTTAGAAGCCACGATTGCAGGAAGTGTAAATAGTGGATCTGCAGAAACAGTTACTGCAAATGATGGCAGTTCTGTGAGTTTTGACGGAAACTTTGTAAAAGAAGATGGAACCGAGTACACTGGAAATGTAGATGTGGTCATTCGTCATTTAGACCCAGCAGACGAAGACATGGTGATGCAAATGCCAGGTATGCTATATGCAGAAAACGAAGACGGAGCTGAACGCATGCTGCAAACCTTGGGTATGCTTGCTGTGGAGTTAATTGGTTCTGGTGGAGAAGACCTTAATTTAGCCGAAGGTTCGACTTCTGAAATTAGAATTCCAGTTGATGCAAGTTTAATGAGTATTACTCCGGCAACCATCCCACTTTGGTCTTTCGATGAAACTAATGGCTATTGGAAACAAGAAGGATTTGCAACGCTACAAGGCAATATGTACGTAGGAAATGTAACGCATTTTTCATTTTGGAATTGCGACATTCCCGCAGAAGCCATAACCCTTTGTGTAACGGCTACTAACGCTAACAACCAGCCTTTAAATAATTTATCCATTAGTATAACAAGTGGCACTTTTGGAACTACGTATGGCTATACCAATGAAAATGGTGAAGTTTGTGGATTCGTACCAAGTGGTGAAGCCTTAGAACTAAACGTTTACAGTTATGATTTTTGTGATGATGCATCATTATTAACGCAAGTTATTGGTCCGTTTACAGCAGACTCAGATATTACTATAGTGGTTCCAGATAATCCAGATATCATTCAAGAAACAGCCTTTGGAACCTTTAGTACTTGCGATGGTGCCGATGTTACCGATGGCTATGTAAGATTAGGTTATGCCAATCAAATTTTTACCGATGCTGTTACCGATGGTACCTTCGAAATTAATCTACTGAGATGTAGTGATAATAATACCTTTAGCATTCAAGGTAGTGACTATGTTAACCTACAAACAACAGACAGCATTAGCTATACCTTTACAACACCTGTAACCGATATCGGGACGATTAGCGCTTGTAATGCTGTAACCGAATTTATTCAGTATACCATCGATGGTGGTGACAGTGTGATTATTTTCGAGAATATTTCAGCTAATTTTTACCAGTCTAATCCAAATTCCTCTACGCCAACCATAGACATTTTTGCATCAAATAACGATCAAGAAAATTGCTTTTATATGTATGGTGCGTTAAATGATCCTGACTATTTAGGCACCTATGATAATTACACCTTCCAAGGAGGAACAACAGACGATACTGGCTTTTTTATAGGAGAATGTTTAAGCGTATCTGATGAGAATAACAACATTACTTATAACTTAAGCACCCTTGAAAATGTGGGAGAATATATAGATATTAATTTTAGCGGAGACTACCAAGACTATAACGGTGATCCGCACACTATTACTGGTGTTGTCCATGTTTTAAGAGACAATTAAAATCATAAAATAGAGCCCATAAAAAGCCTTCAATAATTTGAAGGCTTTTCTTTTTGTTTAAGATTTCTACGCAACCCTTTTTCGTTTTTCACATCTATTTAAAAAAGAAAACTAAAATCAATCGCTATGAAATCAACTCAATTTTTCTCAAAAATCTTTCTCGTTTTATGCCTCATTTTAGCATCCTGTCAAAGGGATGATGGTATTACCAATGATAGCAATCAAAATGAATTCATTCCAGACACTTTTTCTGATTATTTTGGAAATGAAATTTCCAGAAACTTCTTAGG
>NZ_JABSST010000153.1 GCF_013213975.1 Winogradskyella sp. | reverse complement strand
TATTGTTATTTAATTTGAATAGTGCACAAACAGTAGTGTGGTCAGATAATTTCGATGATCTAGACATTTCTGACTGGACTTTGAGTGATGAAGATGGCGACGGCTTTGACTGGTCTGCAGTTCAGATTCAAGACAATATGATGAACCCTGTCGGAACACCATTATTGAGATCAGCTTCATGGAATGGCGCTGTTGGTCCTCTAAATCCAAATAATTGGGCCATTTCACCTGTAATCGACTTAACAAATGCTTCTGGCACAATAACTCTAGATTGGCAAATAATGGCTATTGATGCTTCTTATGATTTGGAAAATTACACAGTATATGTGGCTACAAGTAATGTTGTAGGGGATTTACAAATGTCTACTACCTCATTTAATGAACCTTCACTAGATGGTGTTAACACCTTAACAGACAGGTCATTGGATATATCATCCTTTGCAGGACAGTCTACGGTTTATGTTGCTTTTAGACATCATAATGTTTCTGATCAATTCACTTTGGAGGTAGATAATGTATCTGTTTCTGCAGCAACAATTCTTAGCACTGAAGAATCTGAGCTAAATAATTTTAATTATTTGTACAATACAAAAGATAATCTTTTAACCCTTGAATCTGCTGACACACCCTTTGATGTTATTCAAGTTTACAATATTCTAGGCAAAGAAGTAATTAACGAAAAGCTTTCTAAAACTGACGAGATAATTAACATGAATGCATTGGCTGATGGCGTATATGTTATAAGAGTTACTATTAGAAATCAATCTAGAACTATTAAAATAATTAAAAATTAAAACTTTTCACTCAGTGATATATTAAAACAAAAAAGGTAATATTTTATTTACCTTTTTTATTTTAATAAAGAGACTCTTGGAGACCTATTCTAATACCATTGTATAACACCCTTTATGAAATTCAGCAATGCATAGTAATAAGTACTTTGTTTATATTTTTATAGTCGTATTATTTGTATATCAATGTGATAATGATGACAATAAATCTATACAAGAAACTGTTGAGCCAAATGAAAATATAGATATCTACATTGAAGAGGATTTCTTTGAAGGTTATACTTTAATTTCGCCAGTAGCATCTAAAAATTCGTACTTAATAAACATGGAAGGTTATATTATAAAAAAATGGTCTTCGGATAATACACCACTTGCAGTTTATCTTAGTGAAGACGGTACTTTAATAAGAACTTATAAAGTTGATAGCAACGACTTTAACTTTGGTGGGAAAACAGGCGGAATCGAAATGTTTGACTTCGAAGGCAATATAATTTGGGACTGGCAATACTGTAGTGACACATATTGTCTACATCATGATATTAGCATTTTACCTAATGGAAATATTCTGGCTACTGTGTGGGATAAAAAAACAGCTAATGAAGCAATAGCAAATGGTCGAAACCCTGATTTACTGATAAATAATGAAGTATGGTCTGAAAGAATCTTAGAAGTTAAACCTAATGGCTCAAATAATGCCGAAATTATTTGGGAATGGAGCTTATGGGATCACCTTGTACAAGATTTTGATAACGCTAAGCTAAACTTTGGAGTTGTTTCCGAACATCCAGAGCTCATTAATTTGAACTTTACAATTGGGGATGCCAATTTAAATCATATCAATTCTATTTTTTATATCGAGACCTACGATCAAATTGTTATGAGTAGTAGAAGATTTAATGAATTATTCATTATAGATCATTCAACTACTACAATTGAAGCTTCCAGCAATTCTGGTGGAAATTATAATAAAGGTGGACGCTTATTATATAGATGGGGAAATCCTTTGGCATATAACAGTGGCACTGAAGATGACCAAAAATTATTTGGTCAGCACGATGTGAGATTTATAAGTAATTTACCCTCTAATGGCGGTAACTTTTTGGTATTTAATAATAACCGATTTGAAAATGTATCAACCATTGATGAATTTTTGATTCCCCTGAATAGTGACGGATCATATGACTTGATAGAAAACACTACTAATTTACCTCTTGATTATGAATGGTCTTATATGAGTCCAGATATTTATGCTCCAAGGGTATCCGGTGCTTTAAGACTTGATAACGGTAACACTCTTATTACAGTTGGAACTGAAGGTCGGCTTATAGAAATAAATAGTGAAGGCTCAATTGTTTGGTCATATACTATACCTATTGAAACTAATGATGTATTCAAGTGTTTTAGATATCCTACCGATTATCCACCTTTTCTTAACCAAGACTTATCTATATTAGAAGGAGAAATAATTGAATAAGTTTTATTTTTCATTTTAGATATGCAAAAAAATTGATTGCCATATATGATTTCAGTCTGAAATTTGCTAATTCATTACCCTTTATTCGCTAACTGTCCACAGGCAGCATCTA
>NZ_JABSST010000152.1 GCF_013213975.1 Winogradskyella sp. | reverse complement strand
TGCTTTTTCTAAACGCTCTTTTCTAGAGATGCCTTGATAGTAAAGTGTCAAAGCCACATTATCTAAAGCCGATTTGTAATTGATAAGATTGAAGGATTGAAAAATAAATCCTAAAAATTCGTTTCGGTATTTAGCAGCCAGCTTTTCATTTAAGCCACGAATAGGTACATTATCTAATATGTATTGCCCTTCATCAGCCTCATCCAACATTCCTAAAATGTTGAGAAGTGTAGATTTACCAGATCCTGAGGAACCCATAATTGAGACTAATTCCCCTGACTCGACATTAAAATTAATTCCCTTGAGTACGTGAAGCGAATTGCTTCCCATATGATAAGATTTATGTAAATCTTTGATTTGTATCATGTGATGATGGTTGATTGATGCAATATTACACAAAACACAAGGTGTTTTATGCTAAGTATTTGTTAAGAATTACTTACAAACACTACAGATATAAGACTATTTAAAAATAAAATTGTTACAGTATCTCGTCTATTTTTTTTGACTGTTGAGATTTATAGTAAGTACGGTAGACAAAATAACCTATTATCGCCACCAAAATATAAGGCACTGCCATTAAAAACATTATCCCATCATTTATACCCTCCGCTGCAGATTGATCTTCACCACTTTCTAAGACTGCACGACACATAGCACATTGCGCATTAGTCGTAAAGAAGGTCAGAAAGAAAAGTAAAAAAAGTAACAACCTTTGCTTCATAATTACGCGTAAAACGGAGATATCATTAAATAAACTATAACACCAGTAACAGCGACATAAAGCCAAAGTGGAAAAGTGATTTTTGCTATTTTTTTATGCCTTTCAATGTTATTAGTAATAGCTCTAACATAAGTTATAAGCACGAAAGGGATAACCGCTATAGATAGTGCTATATGACTGACTAAAATGAAAAAATATATCGTCTTGTAACTCCCTTCATATTTAGTGGAATCACTAGTCATATGATAAGCTACATACATCACCAAGAACAACACAGATAGTGCTATTGCCACTTTCATTAACCGCTCATGCATTTGCCGGTTACCGCGTTTAATCATAACCACAGCAATCACCAACACTACTGCAGTAATTGCGTTAATTACGGCATATACTGGTGGTAAAAAAATAGGTAATTCAGCATTAATTTTCACATTGAATAGTAATGCTACAACTAATGGAATAGCTATAGAAAGTACTACTATCCATTTATTGTATTGCTTTTCCTTGTTTAAATCAGCTTCACTCATATCTATTCGTTTAATAATTTAGCGATATCTTCTTTCAAAATTGTTATTTCTTGAGAAATCCCATCCTCATCAACACCTACAGACTCAGGTATGAGTCCGTTGTAAAAAATCATTGGATTTCCAAACTTATCTCGTCTAGAACGTATATATCCTTCTTTGTCAATAAGGGCAAAATTACCTGAGTGCTCAAACCCACCTTCTACAGTCTCGTCTTTGGCGGTATACAGATTAAACCCTTCGTTAGCTAGTTTGTAAATAGCATCTTCATTACCAGTCATCAGATGCCAATTTGGATTTGTAATCCCATAGTTTTCTGCATAGGTTTTTAAAACCTCTGGTGTGTCAATCTCTGGAGTTATTGTAAATGATGCTATTCCAAAATTTTGAAAATCGTTAAAATGTTCTTGAACCTCAACTAAATTTTTGTTCATGATTGGACAAATAGTCGGGCAAGTAGTAAAGAAAAATTCAACCACATAAACCTTTCCTAAATAATCTTCATTGGTAATCGTTTTTCCATCCTGATTTACAAAACTAAATGCAGGAACCCTTTTAGATTCATTGTTTATTTCTAAGTACGCCAAATTACTTTTTTGAGTAGTCACCGCTTTGCTTCGACTTTCATCTCTTGACACATCATCAGAACTTACCCTATTAATAATCTTTGGTATAAAGATGATACCGAATACCAAAATAACAGTAGCTATGCCTATATATGAATAGTTGGGTTTATTACTCATTGTTTTATCAATCCTTTTTCTCTACGCTGATTTGACTCATCAAAAGCTCCTTTACGGTTTTCGCGATAGTCTTTAAATAGCACGCGCATATCTTCGGCTGCCATTTTATTTTTTAATTCCGAAACTTGGGTGCAATCATAATCAAAGAGACCATAAATTGGTGTGTTATTTTCAACTTGCTCATCTGTTCTATCATCCAGTCTTCCTCTTTGATTAAGATCTCTATCTACAATATAGACCGCATCAACAGCTAGATTTTCATTAAGAGTTACTTCCGATCTTAAACTTGTAAATACTCTTCTAATTTCGGATTCATCCGCATATAATAAATGCCAAAACCTTAAATCTTCGTATGACTTAATTTCTTTAAGTAAATCTTCTGCTTCTTCCTTTGCGGAAAATGGTAA
>NZ_JABSST010000151.1 GCF_013213975.1 Winogradskyella sp. | reverse complement strand
GGGCATGCTCGCTGTAGAGTTACGAGGTTCTGGAGGCGAAGATCTAAATTTAGCTGAAGGTTCTACGTCTGAAATTAAAATTCCTGTAGATGCCACTTTATTGGCTTCTGCACCTGCTACCATACCACTTTGGTATTTTGATGAAGTTAATGGGTATTGGGTTGAAGAAGGTGAAGCCACTTTACAAGGCAATATGTATGTTGGTACCGTATCTCATTTTTCTTTTTGGAATTGTGATATACCTGTTAAGGCCAATATACTTTGTGTTAACGTAGTTGGAGAAGACGGTAATCCATTAATTAATTCAAGTGTTTATATATCTAGTACAACTTATGGTACTAGGAGTGGATATACTAATGCAATGGGAGTAGTGTGTGGCTTAGTTCCGAGTGATGAACCCTTAACACTTAGTGTTTACACCTATAGTTTCTGTAGTGATATTCCAATCTATATAGATTCTGTCGGCCCCTTTAATACTGATACTAATATTACAATCATTATCCCTAACGATTTAAATATCATTGAAGAAACTGTTACAGGAACTTTTAACACATGTAATGGTGATGCTGTAACAAATGGATACGTGCAAATCAATTATGGTAACCAGACATTTCTAGATACCGTAACTAATGGTACTTTTGAAATAAATTTATTAAGATGTTCAGAATACAACACTTTCTCCATATCGGGTTATGACCTTACCAATACGCAAGCTACTGGCACAATAAATTACAACTTTACATCGCCAACTACGAGTATAGGAACAATATCTGCTTGTAATGCAGTTTCCGAATTCATTGTTTACACTATTGATGATAATGAGCCTGTTTTATATTTAAATAATATTGCATATGTTTTGGTTTCGAACTATTCTAGTGGATCACAAATTCTCATTGCAGCGCAACAACAACCTAGTCTCGATTGTTTTTACCTTGAAGTTTATAACTATTCCTCTGACTTTATCGGAACTTACCACAGTTTACCACATTTGTTTGCTACAATCGAGCCAGGCTTTCGAATTATTGATGGATCCTTCGCTTGCCTAACTATTCCTCACAATAATAACGAAATAGTACTCAACGTGAACTCATTTGGTGATGTAGATGAATACATTGACATTAATTTTTCAGGAAATTATGAAGATGAACAAGGTAATCCTCATACGATTAATGGAACAATTCATGTTCTTAGGGATGAATAAAATAGACTTCTCAAACTTTAGAAAGAACACCACGCAACCATTCTTAGATTTTAACATCTATTAAAAAAGACAACTAAAATCAATCGCTATGACACCAACTTTACGTTTATCAAAACTTCTTATTGTTTTATTATTACTTCTAACATCTTGCCAAAAGGATGACGGCACTTCTAACGATGGCAATCAAAATGAGAATATTCCAGACACCTTTTCAGAATATTTTGGCAATGAAATTTCAAGAGACTTTTTAGGAACGGTTGTAGATAAAAATGATAATCCTATTTGGGGAGTAACCATTACAATTGGCAATCAAACCACAGAAACAGATGTAAATGGTGTATTCATCCTAAGAGATGCTAGTGTATATGAACGTTTGGTTATATCAAAGCTGAAAAAGCTGGTTATATACATGGCTCTCGCAGTGTAGTACCGTCAAATAGTACTAACAAAGTAACTATAATGCTTTTAGAAGAAACTGTAGTTGGTACAGTATCTAGTGGCAGCTCTGATACAGTAACCGCAGATGATGGAAGTTCCGTAAGCTTTGATGGTAATTTTGTAAAGGAGGATGGTACAGCATATACAGGTTCGGTGAATGTGATTATGCATCATTTGGACCCAACGGATGAAGATATGGAAGACCAAATGCCAGGTATGCTCTATGCTGAAAATGAAGATGGAGCAGAACGCATGCTAAAAACCTTAGGTATGCTTGCAGTAGAGTTAAGAGGTTCTGGTGGTGAAGATTTAAATTTAGCTGAAGGTTCAACTTCAGAAATTAAAATTCCTGTAGATGCAACTTTATTGGCTTCTGCACCAGCTACCATACCACTTTGGTATTTTGATGAAGCTACAGGCTATTGGAAAGAAGAAGGCGAAGCTACCTTACAAGGTAACATGTATGTGGGTACCGTATCTCATTTCTCTTTTTGGAATTGTGATATACCAGCGGAAGCTGTGATGTTGTGTGTTACTTTAGTTGATGAAGATGGAGAGGAATTAAATAATATAAAAGTAGGTATAACTAGCACTATTTTTGGTACCACATATGGCTACACTAATGAACTAGGGCAAGTTTGCGGTTTGGTGCCTAGCAATGAAACTTTAACACTAAATATTTACGGTTATGAAATCTGTGGAAATACACCTTTACTTACTGAGACAATCGGGTCATTTACTTTCGACTCGAGTATAACGTTAGTTGTACCGAGTAATCCAAATATCATAGAAGAAACTGTCATAGGAACAT
>NZ_JABSST010000150.1 GCF_013213975.1 Winogradskyella sp. | reverse complement strand
CTAGATGCTAAAGTTGGTAATAAGTCTTGAACATGTGTTAGCTCATCAATCTCTTTCGGCTCACCTATTATCGCCTTAGGCCCTTTAATAAATAATGGAACACGATGCCCTCCTTCAAAAAGCTCTTGCTTTCCTCCTTTCATTCCAGCATTGTAATAATGTCTACCAAACGAACTTCCATTATCGGTAAAAAAGACAATAATAGTATTGTCTAAAACCCCTTTACTTTCCAGAAACTTCACTAATTTGCCAATGTTTTCGTCTATATTCAACCCCATTGCTAAGAATGTGATCAAGGCTTCATTAATGTCACTACCATAATAGGGATGCATTTTTTCTTTAGATAATTTTTTTACAACTTTTGGATTTGCGTATAATGCTTCTTTAGCGGGTTTTCTGTATTCATTGGGAACAAAGGGAGGCCAGTGTGCAGCGTTCATTGGTAAATAAGTGAAAAATGGCTCTTTTTTATCAATTTGCTTTTGCATCCAACTTATAGCCTCATCCGTAAATACATTTGTACAATATCCATTGAATTTTTCTCGTCTCCCATTATGATTGTAAAAATCGTCGAAATAGTCATTATCCCAGTAATCTGAAACCCCATTTAAGTGTGATGAGGGAAACCAAATAGCCTCATCAAAACCTCGATCTTCTGGTCTATGGGGGTAATTATCCCCTAAATGCCATTTACCAAAAAGACCTGTAGCATAGCCTGCTTCTTTAAAAACATTTGCCATCGTTTTTAATGTTGGATTCATTAAACTCCTGCCACTACTTACATTAATAGCGCCATTACGCATCGCATCTTGCCCTGTCATTAATTGACTTCTTGTTGGTGTGCACATTGGAGCTACATGAAAGTCAGTAAAGCGCGTTGAACTATACCCTAGGGCATCAACATTAGGTGTTTCTATCAATGGGTTACCATTAATAGAAAAATCTCCGTACCCTTGGTCATCTGTGAGTATAATGACCACATTTGGTTTTTGAGCACACAGATAAAAGTTCGTTAAAAATGCTAATAAATTAAGACAGATTATAAATTTTAGATTTCGTATCATTTATTAATTATTTCTTGTTTTAAATTGATTGACATTTTTAAATTTATTCTCGTAGTCTAATCTATAATTTTGAGTTTTGAAAGCATCAAAATTCGGATTAGCTGTTGGTTCTGAAGCATTCATGTTTTTTCTCCAAGCAACTAATTTATCTCTAAGTTCTTTTGCCTTTTCCGGATTCTTGACTGCAAGATTATTGTGCTCTCCTAAGTCTTCTTTTAGATTGTACAATTCAAAACGACTTTCTTCATAAAATTGAATCAATTTCCAATCTCCGGAACGAATAGCTGATGCTGGCTCAAAACCACCTTCATAATGCGGGTAGTGCCAAAATAAATCTTTCTTAGTCAACCTTTCTCCTTTTAATAAAGGGGCAAAACTAGAACCATCTAAATGATTTTGAGGTTTAAATGGAAGACCTGTAAGGTCAAGAATTGTGGGGAAAAAATCTGTACTTGTTACAGGTGTATTTGTAAAACTACCAGGTTTTATTTTACCTGGCCAACTTACAATCATTGGTACACGAATACCGCCCTCATATAAAAAGCATTTTCCAGCTCTTAGAGGTTCATTTGAGGTTACTTCACTAGCCCCTCCATTATCAGACAGGAATATAACTACGGTATTTTTGTCTAAACCTGTTTTCTTTAAGCTGCTTAAAACATCTCCTATAGCAGAATCCATCGCTTCAATCATTGCTGCATAAACAGGATTATTCTGCTTTTTATTAAAACGTATCCAACGTTCTTGTCGCCATTGACTTTCTGGCTTGTTCTTTTTTTGATATTTTTCAATAAGATCTTTCCTGCCCATCCAAGGACTATGAACAGAATAAAAAGATAAGTAGGTAAAAAAAGGTTTTTCGTGTTTCTTTTCTAAAAATTTAATCGTTTCTTTTGCTAAACGGTTAGGCAAATGCTCTCCTTTTGGGCCATCAGAAAGACGTGGATTATTATAAGGAGAAAAGAATTTATCACCTCCAATTGGCGCACCCCAAGAACAACCCGCAATATTGGTTTCAAAACCTTGATGTTCTGGCCAATATTTTTCAGCTTTACCTAAATGCCATTTACCTATAAAATAGGTTTCATATCCCGAGGCTTTGATTGTTTCTGCCAGTGTAACTTCTTCTAA
>NZ_JABSST010000015.1 GCF_013213975.1 Winogradskyella sp. | reverse complement strand
GTGTTACCCTCTTCGTTTAAAATAACCTAATAGTTTCTTTACATAACTTTCGTCGACCCTACAGTCTACAGTTCCAGCACCTGATTTTGTGAATGTATCCTTAAAGTAATTTACTTTCTCACTGTAGAATTTGCTGTAATTGTTTCTTACCTTTTTAGATGCCGTATTCACAAGCATTAATTCACCTGTTTCTTCATCTTGCATTTGCACCATCCCAATATTTGGAATGCTTTCTTCATGCCTATCATAAATTCTAATACCCGTAATATCGTGCTTCCCCGCAGAAATTTTTAACGTTTGTTTATAATCATCTGCTATAAAATCCGAAAGCACAAAAACAATGGCTTTCTTCTTCATAACGTTAGACAAAAACTTTAAAGCTTGAGCAATATCTGTACTCTTACTTTTTGGTTGAAATTCTAATAATTCTCTAATAATTCGCAATACATGTGAACGTCCCTTCTTTGGTGGAATGTATAGTTCGATTTCATCAGAAAACAAAATGAGACCGATTTTGTCATTATTCTGAGTGGCAGAGAATGCTAGCGTTGCTGCAATTTCAGTAACAATTTCATCCTTAAACTGATTCTGAGTTCCAAAAAATTTACTTCCGGAAACATCTGCCATCAGCATCATGGTTAGTTCACGCTCTTCCTCAAAAACTTTTACAAAAGGCTCATTATAACGTGCAGTAACGTTCCAATCTATATTTCTAACATCATCTCCGTATTGATATTGACGCACTTCAGAAAAAGTCATACCACGGCCTTTGAAGGTGGAGTGGTATTCTCCACCAAAAATATGATCAGACAAGCGACGCGTCTTAATCTCAATTTTTCGTACTTTTTTTAGAAGTTCTTTAGTATCCATATTTCAACTTTCGAAAGAAGATTGGTGATTGACGATTCTTATAATCGTGATCGAGTTTCTCAAATCTCAAATTTATGGCACTTCGATTTCGTTGACGATCTTATGAATGATATCTTCTGAAGTTACATTTTCAGCTTCTGCTTCGTAAGTTATTCCTATTCTGTGACGCAATACATCATATACCACAGCGCGAACATCTTCTGGGATAACATAACCTCTGCGCTTTATGAATGCGTAACATTTTGCTGCAGTTGCCAAATTAATACTGCCACGAGGGGATGCTCCAAACGATATTAATGCTTTTAAATCACCAAGTCTATATTTTTCAGGATAACGTGTCGCGAATATAATATCTAAAATATACTTCTCAATTTTTTCATCCATATATACCTCACGCACTGCTTCTTGGGCATTAATGATTTGTTTAATGGACACTACAGGATTTACTTTGTCAAAAGCCCCTTTTAAGTTAGCTCTCACAATAAGTTGTTCTTCTTCTAACTTTGGGTAATCGATAACCGTTTTCAGCATAAAACGGTCGACTTGTGCCTCTGGTAATGGATATGTTCCTTCCTGCTCAACAGGGTTTTGAGTTGCCATAACTAAAAATGGTCGGTCTAATCCAAAAGTCTCATCACCAATTGTAACCTGCTTTTCCTGCATAGCTTCTAATAAAGCTGACTGCACTTTGGCAGGAGCTCTATTAATCTCATCGGCTAATACAAAATTGGCAAATATTGGCCCTTTTTTGATTGAGAAATCGTTCTCCTTAATGTTGTAAATTAAGGTACCAACAACATCAGCTGGCAGTAAATCTGGAGTAAACTGAATTCTACTGAAACTCGCATCAATAGCTTTTGATAAGGTGTTGATGGCTAATGTTTTGGCCAAACCAGGAACACCCTCTAACAAAATGTGGCCTTGTCCTAATAATCCTATTAACAGTCGTTCTACCATATGTTTTTGTCCAACAATTACCTTATTCATTTCTAAGGTGAGTAGGTCTACAAATGCACTTTCTTTCTCTATCTTTTCATTAATTGATTTTATATCAATTGTACTCGTATCTTCCATGTTATTAAGGGTTTTAGAACGATCTTTTTTTTCTGTTTTTATAAAGATGCAAAATGTTAAAATAATTTCGTAGTTGCTGTTAACAATTGGTTAAAAAATAAAGCGTAAAACAGCTAAGTTTCGCCCTTCTTCCTTTATTAATTATGGATTAACGCAATTCATATTCAATTTGTCATATTTCGGTGTATAATTGTGGATTTAATACCATCATATTTCACTTTCATTATATCTGATTGAGGCATCAACATTGATTTCGATTGTAACATCATTTGACGTTTAGGTTTCAACTGCGTATCAATTAAATTTGATAGGTTGGTATTCCCAGTATTAGAACCGTCTAAACTATATAAAACATTATTGATATTCATAAAGTTGCCATCACCCAAAACCAATCTAATTTCATGCAAATAATTAGTTTCAATTTCGAAGTTATCAATAAGTAATAAAGGCTTACTGTCAGAAAAACTACAGGCACTATAAAATCTGAATTTTCTGCTACTAAACTAAGCCATCCGTCGGCTTCGTTAGTATTTCTTACTTTAATTACAATATGACCAATATCTATATAAACATTATCTAATTGACCAAGCGTATTTTTAAGTTTAACCAAATATTGGTAACGTTTGTAGATGGATGAACCTCGTCTTTCAAACAACTCAAAAAAAAGTAAATAATAGCAGTAAAATAATTGATTTTTTAAGGTTGTAATTGTTTCATGATTTGGGCTTGTGTAATAATTACATAACAAGGATACCGCAATCCTAATGTTTTGAGTATTTTTATACACATAATGCATAAAAATCCGTAGAAACAGAAAAAAGTGAGATACTCTCGATTAATTGCAGGTACGATGACCTGGGGAGGTTGGGGCAAACAACTTTCAAAACACGATATGACAGAATTGATGCAACATTGCTTGGATCATAAAATAACCACCTTCGACCATGCCGATATTTATGGAGCTTACACAACCGAGGCCGACTTTGGAAAGGCCTTTATTGAGTCTGGAATAAAGCGCGAAGATATTCAGTTGATATCCAAATGTGGTATTCAGTATATGTGCGACAATCGCAACAATAAAGTGAAGCATTACAATTACAGTAAAGACTATATTATCTGGTCTGTTGAAGAATCCTTGAAGAACTTACAAACTGAATATTTAGATCTTTTATTGCTTCACAGACCAAGTCCTTTAATGATTGCCGAAGAAATTGCTGAAGCCATTACCATACTTAAAAAGCAAGGAAAAATTAGAGATTTTGGAGTCTCTAATTTTACACCTGCTCAAATGGAAATGATCGGCTTACGCATGGACATTGATGTCAATCAGATAGAATTTTCATTGACCCAGCATTCCGCAATGCATGATGGCACTTTAGATTACATGCAAACATGCGGTATAAAACCAATGTCTTGGTCACCACTAGGTACTGTCTTTAGAGAAAATACCGAACAAACCAGACGCATTCATAAACAACTGGGTGAGCTTATGGATAAGTATAATGCTACCGAAGATCAACTATTACTAGCTTGGATTTTGAAACATCCATCTAACATACATCCTGTTGTTGGTACAACCAATAAAACAAGACTAAGCAATGCTATTCAGGCTGCTGAAATAGATTTAGAATTGGAAGATTGGTTTTTAATTTTAGTAGCAAGTCAAGGCCATAAGGTCCCATAAAATTGAAAATATGGCTAAAATAGCACTAATTACAGGAGCAACAAGTGGCATTGGTAAGGCTACAGCAGAAGAATTTGCAAAACACGGCATCCGGCTAGTTTTATGTGGTAGGAGACAAGAACGACTTGAAAGTATAGAACGTGCACTTTCTAAACAAACGGATGTTTGTACACTTAATTTCGATGTACGAGACAAGACTAAAACTTTAGAGGCGATTAGCTCATTACCCAAGCAGTTTCAGGATATTGATATTCTTATCAATAATGCGGGAAATGCTCATGGTTTAGATCCTATACAAAGTGGAAGTCTTGACGATTGGGATGCCATGATGGACATCAATGTAAAAGGTTTACTTTATGTTAGTAAGGCTATAATTCCAGGAATGACTAATCGAAAGTTTGGTCATATAATTAATATTGGCTCTTCTGCTGGTAAAGAAGTATACCCTAAAGGAAATGTGTATTGCGCCAGCAAACATGCCGTTTTAGCAATTACAGAAGGCATGCGTATTGATCTCAATCCATTCGGAATAAAAGTTACAGCGATCAATCCTGGTCTCGTAGAAACCGAATTTTCTCGAGTACGTTTCAAAGGCGGTGAGCAAGCAGACAGTGTGTATAAAGGCTATAAAGCATTGCAAGCAAAAGATGTGGCTGACGTTATTTATTTTGCGGTGTCACGACCTGCTCACGTTAATATTGCAGATGTACTTATGTTCTGCACTGCACAAGCCAATTCAACCATAGTCAATAAAACCGATTCCCAATAGTATTGAAGGTAGAGTAAAAAATGTATGATTAATAAACGTTTACTTATTAAAAATCTTCTGGCTCATAATGATGAGAATAGTTTTTATGATAAGAAACGTAAAGTCGATATTAGTTATAAGGAAGGTAAGGCCAAGTTTTTAAAGCATATTTGTGCACTATCAAACAGTAATCCAAAAAATAACTCTTACATCGTTATTGGTGTTGATGATGAAGATAATAAAATCACAGGAGTCGATTTTTTTGATGATAGCAAGATTCAAAATCTTATCAATGCTTATCTGACCAATCCACCCATTGTTCAATACGAAAATATTCCTTTCCCACATTTACCAGATGATAAGGTGGTTGGACTGGTTACTATTAGACCCAACGAAGAAATTACAGCATTACGAAAAAATATTTGGAAATATTACGGAGGATCCGTTTTCTTTAGAGATGGCAGTATGAGCATGCCTAAAGTCTTTGATATAAAAATTAAAGATGTTAACTCTAAAATTGTCTCTGCAATAGAGAATCATGCTCAAAGCAACATTCAACTGACACTTGACGGGGTATTTGATTTCCTAAATAAAAGACAGGACTTTGATCCAAAATATAAAGTTTTTAAAGAGTACTTTGTCCTATGCTGGTCTGGACAGAAAAAGAATGTTAAGGACGAAGTATTTTACTCAAGAGTAGATATTGAATTAATAAACGAACAAGTACGATTATTTTACTCTGCATTAGATGAGGTTGCTATTTTTTATAATGACGATTCTTTTAGAATAATAGAATATGTTCGTTTAGGTCTGCAACAATCTTACAGGTATTATAAGCTCGAAGAAAAAATTATTAGCTTTGATAATAATGCCAGCTATTCTATACATGTTGACTTAATTTTTGAACCTCCGCAATTTGATAAAAAAGTCCTACATCACATATATAATACCAATAATGCCATTTTAGAAAAACTAGAAAAAGGCATCACTTTGGCAAATCGAGAAATTAAAGATCTAGAAAGTTTAGCAGCCAGTTACCTGATCTGCTACCTTAACGGCTTTGAAGAAGCCTTACCTAAACTAGAATATTCTAAACTTTACATTAAAAAATATAATTCCGAGTTATATAAATCCTATAAAGAAACCATGAGAATCTTAAGAAAAGTCAAATACAACTAAGTTAAAACGATGATTTTAGCCAAATTATTTGCAACTCATCGGACTAAATTTTAAAAAGGTACAGATTATACATTTTTTACTACCATTCATCAAAAAATTCCAGAATCGAAAAGAATATCTCGCATCTTTGATTTGCTATTAAACAATTACACAACCTTGTTTTGACTAATAAAACCAGTTCTGAACAAGGTTTTTTTATATAAATCCTAAATTTTTCTGGCTCGAATTAACAATACCCTCAGCTGATACTTGTAGCCAGTTTGTGAGAATCGTTTGATATATAGACCTAAAATCTACTTCATATTTTATATCACCATTAGCATCTAAGTCTTGGAGTGTGGCTAAATCATTGTATAAGCCAGATTTTTTTAAAGTTTCGCCAATAACAAAAACATTATTTGCTGCACCATGATCTGTTCCATTACTAAAGTTCTGCTTAACGCGTCTACCAAATTCTGAAAACGTTAAAATTAAAGTATCCTTAAATCGATTAGTTTTCTTTAAGTCTTTTACGAATACATCAATAGCTTCTGCATAGACTTTTAACAACTTGTCTTGTTTACCTAATTGAGAGGCATGAGTGTCAAACCCTTTTAACTTGGCATAATATATGTGCGTATCTAAACCAGAATTAATAAACTGACCTATAACTTTTAGTTGACCAGATAAACCTGATTTTGGATATTTATCGGACAACTTTGAATCATGTACCGTCTCATATAGATACCTCGCCGACGATTTAGAGTCAATCATTGTTTGATATAAGTATCCTAAATTGTGTTCGGCATGATGCTCTTTCTCATAATAAGATAATATCTCATTAAAATTAGATTCTTGTAAAGAACGGTATAGTTGTTTTGCATTTCGCGTAGCAATACCGTTGCGATGAACACCACGAAGCGCTAAGGACAAATCATCATCTATCTGTATGGCATCGTATGGCATCTTTCCATATTTATCAAGGTAACGACCAATCCACCCAGACGTCTGAATGCTTTCATGACTGCTTGCTGTTTGCCAAATGTCCGAAGACACAAAATGTGATCGACTTGGATTAGGATAGCCTACATTGTTTATAATACTTAAATGACCTGAATCGAAAAGACGTTTTAGTGGTGCTAAACTTTTATGGAATCCTAAATCATCATTTAATCTAATGGTGTTTTGCTTTTTTATAGCAATCTTCGGACGCGAATTAAAGTAAATATCATTATTAAAAGGAACTATTGTATTTAGCCCGTCATTACCACCTTCGAGATGAATAACCACTAAATTCCTATGGCTCAATATTTCAGGCATTAAGTCGTCAAAGGCCTTAAGAAAGTTTGGGACCAAGGCCATCCCAGTGGCTAATGATGTATTTTTTATGAAATGACGTCTCTTCATTGTAATAATTTAATCTCCTGTTTCTTAGCACAACTGATACTCCGGCAATGACATAAGTTTTACCAGATTCTTTCTACTTGGCTTTAGACCCATCTTATTCACATAATACTGAGTACCTTTATTAATATCACTCAGAATCAAAGATTCTCTTAGTAACTCTAATGAAATTTTCTTAACACTACGTCTATATGCTTTCCAATCCACGTCAACCGTTAATTTTTCTTGGTATTTATTCTTAACAGAAACTATTCTCGAGTTTCTTTCTTCACCTCTTGTCTGAAAGGAATAACTTTCTTTTTCCAAAATCATCGATGGCAACTTGATTCTTAATAAAAGACTATTTGTTGTAATCCAAGATTTACCACCTTTCCATCCAGCCACATTTGGCGGATCTAATAAAAACTGATCCAACAAGGTCTGCAGTTTAAAAAGCTCTCGCTTTTCTGTAAAGTGAACTGGTACCATTCTCTGTATTCCCACAATTAAATCTATTGGTGATTTAATTTTGGTGCCAATGTTCTCACTATTGTAAAACCATGACGAAGAAAACACAAAACGCATCAGTTTTTCAATATCGTAATTACTATAAAAAACTTTAACCATTTTCTCAATATGATCGTCATTTAAATTAGTGTTTACGAAATAGCTATATATTTTTTCGCAGATATGAACTGCACATTGCCGATTCTCCAAAATAATGTCGATAATGTCATCACCATTAAAATCTCCTTGTCGTCCAAAGACTTGTTTTTGTCCAAAGTCATGCTGTCTTTTAACCAATCTAAATGTGCCATCGAATTCATAATTATAACCTGTGAAAGCCCTTGCACATTCCTTAATATCTTTCTCTGAATAATGCCCTTCGCCAAGTGTAAATAACTCTAAGAGTTCCCTCGCAAAATTTTCATTTGGACTACTTTTTCTATTCTGTCTTAAATTAAGGTACTTAATCATTGAGGCCTCTTTGGAAATGGCCTTTAGAAAGTCTTTGAAATTTCCTAATGCATGTGTCCTCAACGTTGTATTAAACTGCAGAATATGGCTCGTAGTCATATCTCTGCAAACAAAGTGGTTGGCCCAAAACAAAGTCATACGTTCTCTAAGCACCCTTGGTGTAGTTTCTAATCGCTTTAACCAGATTATGTTTAAAATTTTAGTCTCCTCAAAATTTCGTCTGTTAAACTTGCGACGTAATTCTTTATTAACTTTTAATTTATCTTGAGGAAAATCTTTTATAAATGACAAATCTTTCTCTAAGGGAACTATAGTTTTAGACTTTTTGAATAAATCATCAACTATTACTGCTTTACTCAACGTAGATAGATACTGCAATTCCCTTGGCTTTAGACCATAGCCTGCCCTCCAATATAAATGCTGTATTTCTTTATAGGTCATGCTCATTAGACTCAATCTATTAAGAATGGTTTAATCTCTGTGATTAAAAAAAAACCGTTTCTTATTTAGAAACGGTTTTTGAATTTTACTTATTTTCCACCATCGAGTTCATCTTGCCATTTTAATAAATCAGACCAACGCCCTTCATAAGCCATTTTAGCTTGTTCTGGCCATGAACCGGGACTATGAATTTTAAAACGGTCACCTCCGCTATCTAAAACACTTTGACATTTATTTACAGAACATTCAGACAATGCTTTCCATGTCATAATATCGTGCTTGTGAAATAACTCTTGAATTTTAGGCCCAATACCCTCAACAATAGTTAAATCATTTTCTTCTATTTTCTTTCCAAAAACTGCTTTAGCTGCCATTGCGTCAAATGGTATTGTACTTGCACCTGAAGCTAATGCCGCTGCTAAATCAGCATTTGCAGACTTTAAATCTGCTTCTAAAGATGTTCTAGAATTTTTACAGGCCTCTAGGTCTGCTTCTAATTTTGCGATTCTATCACTATCATCATTACCGCCTCTAAAAAGACGTCCTAGTAAATAACCTAATAATGCACTTATTAGACCTACAAGTAATGGGATTAATATACACCAGTTCATAATTATATAATATTTTAAATTTGTTAGTTAATTGTTATTACAGTTCGTCTGTTTTTTGCTTTTCCACCATCTGTTGCATTGTCTGCAATAGGCTCAGCTTGCCCTTTTGATGTAGCATCAATATTCTCAAATAGAATTCCATTTCTAACTAAGTAGCTTTTAGCAAAATCTGCGCGTTGTTGTCCAAGTATGACGTTATTTTCAGCATTACCTGTACTATCGGTATGACCAACAACCTTTACTTTAATTCCTAATTTATCTACGCAACGTGAGATATCTGCTATCTTCTGACGTTGTTCGCTTGTCAAATTGATTTGAGCTTGACCTGTATTAAAGTATAGTACTACAGGGGTCTTTCTAATAGCATCGCATGCCGCTTCTAATGCTTCATCCTTGTGATCTTCTTCCAAAGTAATAATACCGAATTTTAATGGTCCAAATAAAGTATTAGTAGCATCAGGATTCATAGCATCATCCAATTCACCATATGTATTAATCTGTTTTGCAGGAATGCCATAAGCGGTCAAATATTTTTTTACCGCATTCGCCCTTGCCAAACCTAAATTAGGATAGGCCGAATTATTGGTTTCATCACTACGATAATATCCGGTAATATCAATATGTTTTAAAGGATTGGTTACAAGATAATCTTTCAATCTAGTGACTTCAGAAGTCACATCGTTAGAAATAGGTTCTAAAATTGAAAAGTTCGATATTTTAAAATTAAAGTTATCGTTAACTTTAATGTTGAAGTCTCCATCTGCATCAGAAATAGCAAATGCATTTCGGGTTGCTGGAATAACTTCAGGTTCTTCAACAGTATTGGTAATGTCCGCTTCTGTTTCACTACTCGGATAGCAATAACAACCATCACATAAATAGCAATACATTAAGGTACCAATAATGATAGTAAGTAAAATACCTAAAAGGTAAGATGTTTTTTTACTCATTAGTTAGTGTTTTTAAGTTATTGACTATTAATATATTAAATTTTTAACAACTTTTACAATTAATCTGAAACTCTAAAATCAAAAAAGTCACATCTTACAATGTGACTTCAATATATTTGAATATTTAACTACTATCTATAAGTCAAACTTAATTCCTTGTGCTAGTGGTAATTCAGTTGTATAATTAATCGTATTTGTTTGACGACGCATGTAGATTTTCCAAGCATCGGACCCAGACTCTCGCCCACCTCCAGTTTCTTTCTCGCCGCCAAAAGCACCGCCAATCTCTGCACCTGAGGTTCCGATATTAACATTGGCAATACCACAGTCAGAACCAGCATGAGATAAAAAACGTTCTGCTTCGCGAAGATTATTCGTCATAATTGCTGAAGACAAGCCTTGAGCTACATCATTCTGCATATCTATAGCATTATTTACATCACCAGAATATTTCAATAAGTATAATATTGGTGCAAATGTTTCGTGCTGAACAATTTTCATTGAATTCTCTGCTTCTGCAATAGATGGTTTTACATAACAACCTGACTCATAGCCTTCACCTGAAAGCACTCCGCCTTCAACAACAACGTTTCCGCCTTCTTCTACAACTTGAATTAATGCATTCTCATACATTTTTACTGCATCTTTATCAATTAAAGGACCAACATGGTTGTTTTCATCTAAAGGATTCCCTATTCGTAATTGCTTATAGGCATCTACCACAGCATCCTTTACCTTGTCATATATTGAATCATGGATAATTAAGCGGCGAGTTGACGTACAGCGTTGACCGCAAGTACCTACAGCACCAAAAACAGCGCCAATAATTGTCATTTTAATATCAGCATCTGGAGTTACAATAATAGCGTTATTTCCTCCCAATTCTAGTAAAGACTTCCCTAAGCGGGCTGCCACGTCTTGCGCTACTATTTTACCCATTCTTGTAGAACCTGTAGCAGAAACTAAAGGCACACGGGTATCTTTAGTCATCATTTCACCAACTTTGTAATCCCCGTTAATTAAACAAGAAATACCTTCAGGTAAATTGTTTTCTTTTAGAACTTCAGCAATAATATTCTGGCAAGCCACACCACAAACGGGTGTTTTCTCAGACGGTTTCCATATGCAAGTATCACCACAAATCCATGCTAATGCGGTATTCCATGACCAAACCGCAACTGGGAAGTTAAAGGCCGAAATAATTCCTACAACTCCTAACGGATGATATTGCTCATACATTCTATGTCCTGGTCGCTCTGAGTGCATGGTTAGGCCGTGTAACTGTCGCGATAATCCAACAGCAAAATCACAGATATCTATCATTTCTTGTACCTCACCTAATCCTTCTTGATATGATTTCCCCATTTCATAGGACACTAACTTACCTAAAGCTTCTTTCTTTTCTCTGAGCTTTTCACCGAATTGCCGAACAATTTCACCTCGTTGCGGGGCGGGCATAATACGCCAAGTTTTAAAAGCTTCAGTCGCTGAGGACATAGCTTTTTCATAATCTTCTTTTGTTGAAGATTTTACCTTGGCAATTAACTGACCATCTACAGGAGAAAAAGATTCAATGAGCTCACCATTTGAAAAGTCCGTTAACCCAGTTGAAGTTCCCTGGTTTATGTCTTTAACTCCTAATTGTTCTAAAGCCTCTTTTATTCCGAAATCCTTAGCAACTACTTGCATATATGTGTATTTTTTATGAATTATTAAATTGTGGCACAAAATTACTAATAAATTGTCAGTTTTACTTGAAGCTAGCACTCTAAAAATGTAACTTTAGAGCACACAAAAATTCTAAGCCATCATGAAAAAAATATTTCCTCTAATTCTATGTATTTTAATTGTTTTTAGCTGTGGAGAATTAGTTCCCAATCCAGATGACAATCCCGAAAATATGAAACGGGCAGATAAATCTACTTCTGTAAGAATAGACAGATTAAACAGAACCGATACGCCTGAATTCGCGATTATAATTCATGGAGGAGCTGGAACCATCCTAAAAAAGAACATGACACCAGAAAAAGAAGCTGCTTATAAGGCTAAACTTGAGGAGGCCATTCGTGTGGGTTACGAAATTCTGAAAAATGGAGGAAGTAGTTTAGATGCGGTAACTAAAACCATCAATGTTATGGAAGATTCGCCACTGTTTAATGCCGGGAAAGGAGCCGTTTTCACAAATGCTGAAACTAATGAATTAGATGCCTCTATAATGGACGGTAAAACACTCAATGCTGGAGCCTCAGCAGGAACTACAATTGTGAAAAATCCAATTGATTTGGCTAGAGCTGTTATGGAAAAGTCTAAGCATGTCATGCTTTCAGGAAAAGGTGCAGAAACCTTTGCAGAAAAACAAGGATTAACCTTGGTAGATCCATCTTACTTCCACACAGACAAAAGATTAGAATCTCTTAAACGTGTTAAGGAAAGAGAAGCTAAAGCAGCAGGTAAAGTAGATACTGAATCTGCTTATTTAGATTTTTATGATGCGGATATTAAAAATGCAAAGTTTGGAACCGTAGGTTGCGCAGCATTGGATAAAAATGGCAATCTGGCTGCTGGAACATCTACGGGAGGTATGACCAACAAACGCTATGGAAGAGTTGGTGATGCTCCGATAATTGGAAGTGGAACATACGCTAATAATGCCTCATGTGCAGTATCAAGTACAGGATGGGGAGAGTACTTTATAAGAGCTCAGGTTGCTCATGATATTTCAGCCCTTATGGAGTACAAAAACATAAGTCTTAAAGACGCTGCACGTCAGGTTCTAAATAAGGTAAAAGCTTTAGGAGGTGATGGAGGCATTGTTGCCGTAGATAAAGATGGAAATATGGTAGCCGACTTTAATACCGCAGGAATGTATAGAGCTACAATGAACGATAAAGGTGAATTATCAATTGGAATATATGAACAATAAACCCTAAAAAAATTTATTTACACCAACCGATACCTTTAATATGAAACTAGTAAAAAGTCTAATACTCTGCATCTTATTAATTCCAATAAGTATAACAGCTCAAAAGCGCAAGAAAAAAAATAGTAATCCTGAAATTATTCTTTCCGACTCTTTATTCCACGGTCAAAAATGGCGGAATATTGGACCATTTAGAGGAGGTCGTAGTGTGACCTCAACAGGAGTTATTAATCAACCTCAAACCTATTATATGGGTTCTACAGGTGGTGGAGTTTATAAAACGACAGACGCAGGAATTACATGGGAAAATATATCTGATGGTTTCTTTAAAACTGGATCTGTTGGATCCATAGCTGTGTCCGAAAGTGATACCAATATTGTAGTTGTAGGTATGGGCGAACATGCTGCACGTGGAGTAATGACATCCATGGGAGACGGTGTCTACAAATCCATGGATGCTGGAAAAACTTGGACACATCTTGGTTTGGAAAAAACATATCATATCTCAGATATAGTTATTCATCCTACTAATCCAGACATTATCTATGTCACTGCTCAAGGAGCACAATATGCACCAACAAATCAGAGGGGAGTTTACAAGACCGTTGATGGGGGAAAAACATGGCAAAATGTACTCTTTGTTAATTCTACAACTGGAGCCTCATCTTTAACAATGGACATGAATAACCCTCGAATTCTGTATGCTTCGATGTGGCAACATCGTCGCTACCCTTGGCTCATAGAATCAGGTGGAGAACATTCGGGACTTTACAAGTCTGTTGATGGTGGTGAGACTTGGAATAAGATGGAGAAAGGGTTACCTATGGCCTTTGGTAAATCGGGTATTTCAGTCTCTAGAGCAAATTCTGAACGTGTATTTGCAGTTATTGAGGCAGAAGGTGAGAAAGGAGGCGTTTATAGATCTGATAACGCTGGTAAAACTTGGAAACAAGTCAATAACAATCGAGTTAACATTGCCAGATCATGGTACTATATGGAAATCTTTGCAGACCCTCAAAATGAAAATACAGTGTACGTTCTAAATGCTCCTGTTATGAAATCTATCGATGGAGGAAAAAGCTTTTCTAACATTCCCGTTCCACATGGAGATAATCATCATCTATGGATTAACCCTCAAGACAATACTAATCTCATAAACTCTAACGATGGAGGGGCCAATATCTCATTCAATGGTGGCAACAGTTGGAGTACACAACAGAACCAAGCAACATCCCAATTTTATCGGGTAATAACCGACAATTTAGTGCCTTACAATGTTTATGGTGGTCAACAAGACAATTCTGCTATCGCCATTGCTAGCCGCACAAATGATGGTGGTATAGATTGGAAAGATTGGTATTCTGTCGCAGGTGGAGAAAGTGCTTTTTTAGCCTTTGACCCAGATAATCCAGAAACAGTTTATGGTGGTACCTACCAAGGAAATATAAGTAAATGGACAAAATCATCCAGAGAACAAAAATCCATTAAAGAATATCCCGAATTGGGTCTTAGTATTGCGCCAAAAGATTCAAAATATCGCTATAATTGGAATGCACCAATTATCTCGTCTCCTCATAATAGATCCGTTATTTATCATGCAGGGAATGTAGTCTTTAAGACAACTGACGGTGGTATGACTTGGACAGAAATTAGTCCAGATCTTACAAAAAATGAGACTGACAAGCATGGACCTGGCGGTGCTCCTTTTACTAATGAAGCTGCAGGAGGAGAAAACTACAATACCATTACAGCATTGGTCGAGTCTCAGCATAAAGAAGGTGTGCTTTACGCAGGTACAGATGATGGTTTATTACACATTACCAAAGATGGAGGTGAGAGTTGGCAAAATATCACCCCAAGTGATATCTCTGATGGTATTATTAATAGCATTGATATTTCTGAACATGATCCAGCAACTGCTTATGTGGTCGTAATGCGTTACAAATCACTGGATCTCAACTCCTACATTTTTAAAACTAAAGATTACGGACAATCTTGGACTAAAATTATAAATGGTCTTGATGATCCAAACGGATTTGCTCGTGTAATTAGGGCTGACAAACAACGAAAAGGCTTATTGTATGCTGGTACCGAAACTGGTATGTATGTTTCTATTAATGATGGATTAAACTGGCAACGTCTTAATTTAGGCATGCCGATAGTGGCCATTAATGATCTTATCATTCAAGATAACGATTTAGTCGCAGCCACTTCTGGTCGCGGTTTTTGGATTTTGGATGATTTAGGATTCCTGCAACAACTAAACACCAATCAAAAGACTTTAGAATTATTTAAACCAAAGTCAAGCTATCGTATTTTTGGAGGTGTATCTAAGGCTGTTGGACAGGGACAAAATCCAAGGTCTGGAGTCACTTTCGATTATTATCTAGATAAAGATGCTGATACACTTGACTTAAAACTTGAAGTCTTAGATGGTAGTTCAGTGATTAGAACCTATACCAACAAAAAACCAAAAGGCTTTAAATCCTGGCCAGGTGGACCCAATGCACCTCAAGTTTTACCTTCGAAAAAAGGATATCAACGATTTACTTGGAATTTTAATAGAGCGGATATCCCAGCTATTGATAATGTCTTTGTTTTTGGTGGTCTGTCAGGATCAAGTGTGGCACCAGGAAATTACACATTAAGATTGACTTTAGAAGGGAAAAGTGTAGAGACTAAAGCTAGGATTCTTCCTAATCCCGCTATTGAATCTAATCCACAAGATTTTATGGAACAACAAGGTATTTTGGTTCAAGTTGAAAATATCTTAAAAGACATGCATCAATCGGTTAACCAAATGCGATCTGCTAAAATACAACTTGAAGGTTATACAAAATTACTTAAAGACCGTGAGACTGCAGTAGTTTTGATTGAAAAGGGTGAAGCTTTGATAAAGCGCATAAATAATTGGGAAGAAAATTTAATTCAAGAAAAGCAAAAAACCTTTCAGGATGTTATTAATTTTAATAACAAACTTAATGCGCAACTCATTAATCTTAAGGGATATATAGACCAAGCCAACCCTAAGGTTACTAGCGGTGCAAAAGAACGATTTCAGGATTTATTAAACGATTGGCAAGTGTATAAAACCGAATACAATGCCATTATAAATAATGAGATGAAATCCTATAACAGACTGTATAAATCTTTGAATTTACCGGCACTAATACTTGATGCAAAAAATTAATGATAAAATTCTTTCGTCATATTCGTCGCTCACTAATCAACTCAAATCAAATGGTTACATATTTTAAATACGCTATTGGTGAAATTCTGTTAGTAGTGATTGGGATTTTAATTGCTCTTGGTATTAACAATTGGAATGAAAATCGTAAAAAAGAGAAAAATGAAATTATTCTTTTAGAAAAACTCCAAGAAGAGAACACCATTAATTTAGGAGAGGTTAAAAGAGACTCAACATACAGAGAAAATTTACCGAAATTAATGACCCGTTTCAATACATTTTTAAAAAATGGTGATTTAAAATTACACAAAGATAGTTTGCAAGATTACCTTGCAGAAATTATGAGATGTACATCCTACTCTTTTAATCAAAACAATATAGTAAACTATATTAATTCTCACGAAAGTAATGCCTCTGATATTACGAAAGAACTGGCCATATTAAAAGGATTTCAAGACGATCTTCAAACAATTTCAAACAAAGGAATAGATATTAGATTTAGTGATTTCTTCAATACCATAAAGGCTGATGTAGATTTTAATAGCGGGGAAATTATTAATTATGACAAATTTAAATCTCTAAAATTTCGTAATGACATTAATATTCTATTAGGTATAGATAGGGAAATTTCGAATCAATTCAATAGTACATTACGCCAAATTCGCCTTGTAGATTCTTTAATTACAGAACAACTTGAAAGATAAAAGTACCTGTTATAGCTTCTTAATAGCAAGCGCCAAAATGCATAGACAACTGTGAATATTAACTTCAAAAGGTCACAATAACTTTTGTAGTGTATAAAGTCTCCTCAAGCCACCTTTTTGTAACTTTAAGAACAATTTAACAGCAGTCCAAAATCTAAACATTTGAAAACTGGCGTAATTATTTAACAAAAAAGCACCTACCCTTCTTTTTTACTGAAGTTTTATTTAATACCATCACCAATTATGCAGATCAAAAAGCACCTTGTCGTCCTAGCTCTAATTGTAACCGCTATTTCATGTAAAAAAAAGCCTGTAATAACAGATAATATCTTTAAATACAGAGATTATATAAGTTATACAACTTCAGGAGTCGTATCAGTACAATCACCTATTAAGATTAATCTTGCGCAAGAGGTTGAGGGTTGGGACGCAGAGCAAGAGTTAGATGCTGGTTTAATTAAAACACAGCCCTATATACAAGGCGCATTAAAAACACTGAATAAACATACACTATTATTTACGCCAGATGAAGCCTTAGAACCAGCAACAACATATGGCGTTACCGTTAAACTAGGTAATATCTATAAAGACATTCCAGAAGAATTTAGCAGTTACACCTTTGAGTTTAAAACGATAACTCCAAGTTTTACTATTATGACCAATGACTTGCAGTCCTATAGCAAGGAATGGCAGTATGTATTAGGACAATTACGTTCATCGGATGTGATTAGCTTAAATGATGCTAAGCAACTCGTTACTGCAAAACAGGATAAAAGAGAACTCAATATAGCTTGGTTGGATGTAACGCAACCATCACGTTATTTCGAGTTCCGTATTGATAGTATTAAGCGCAATATTGAAGACAGTAAAATTGATATTCGTTGGGATGGTAATGCTATTAAAGCCGCAAATAAAGGAGAGAATTTCATTACCATTCCTGGAAAAAACAACTTTAGCATTGTTGAAACTAATGTCTACCAAAACCCTGAACAATACCTCTCAATTAATTTCTCAGACCCCTTAAAAAAACAACAAAATTTTTCGGGATTGGTTACTATTCAAAATGCAAAAAACCCAAGATATATCGTTGATGGAAACGTTTTAAAAGTATATCCAGACAATAAACTGGTTGGAGATATCAGAGTAGATGTTTTTACTGGTATTAAAAACACTGATGGCTTCAAACTAAAAAAATCATTTACCCAAACCCTCACTTTCGAAGAATTAAAACCAGAAGTTCGTTTAATTAGTAATGGCTCTATTTTACCAAATTCCAAAGACTTAAAATTTAATTTTGAAGCCGTTAATTTAAGCAAGGTCGATGTTAGAGTTATCAAAATATTTGAAGACAATGTATTACAGTTTCTTCAAGAAAATAACATTAACAGTAACAACGAGTATCATATAAAACATGTTGGGCGCCGCATTGCTAAAGAGACAATTACTCTAATACAAAACGCGAATCAAAACACAGGGAAGTGGAAAGCTTATAGTATTGATCTATCCAAATATCTGAAGGCAGATCCAGGAGCCATCTACAGAGTAGAACTTAGCTTTAAAAAAGATTATTCACTTTACGACTGCTCTTCAGATTCCAATACTACCGAAATTGAAGATGACTATTACGAAGAATATTATGATGATTACTACGAGGAAGACTTTTATGCCACAGAAGATATTTCTGAAGAAGAAGCCAATTTAAGAGAAGAACGGTATTGGGATAATCTTACCTACAGTTACCGTGACACCAATTATAGATATCGTGATAGAAACAATCCTTGTACAGACTCTTATTTTAATTACGGAAGTCGTACAGTAGCAATTAATCTTATAGGATCAAACTTAGGAGTTATTGCCAAACAAGGCAACGATAATACTTACTTTTTTGCTGTTACCAACATTTTAAATACAAATCCAGAATCTGGCGCTAAGGTTGCGCTTTACAATTACCAAAAACAAGAGTTAGCTAAGGGTATTACCAATTCGGATGGTATTGTAGAAATTGATGCCAAAAAACGAGCAGCATTTGCTATCGTTTCGAAGGGTGAAAGTGTCAGCTATGTAAAACTGTTTGATGGTAACGCACTATCTCTTAGTAAATTTGATGTTTCTGGAAGCCGATTGCAACGTGGACTTAAAGGTTACCTATATGGAGAACGTGGAATATGGCGACCAGGCGATAGTTTATTTCTAACCTTTGTTCTTAACGATAAGGCTAATAAATTACCTCAGCGTCATCCTGTAAAATTAGAGGTTACTGATCCTGTTGGCAAGTTGGTTTACCGTGATGTATCTATTGACAACACAAATAACTTTTATGATTTTAAAGTCCCAACATCTGCAGACTTTAAAACAGGAAATTACAACGCTAACATCTCTGTTGGAGGAGCACAGTTTTCAAAAACCTTAAAAATTGAAACAGTTAAACCCAACCGACTTAAAATAAATATCGATTTTAAAGATGACATCTTAAAAATAAAAAAGGCACTTCAAGGAGATCTTAATGTCGCTTGGTTACATGGTGCACCAGCTAAAAATCTTAAAGCTGAGGTTAAGGCAAAATTTACATCAAGCACAACACGATTCAAAGGATATCATAACTACGTCTTTAATGATCCTACAAAAACCTTTAATATTGAGGAGTTTAATGTTTTTGAGGGCAATTTAGATGCAGAAGGTCAGGCCAAAATAGATTCAGATCTTAATGTTGGAGACAATGCACCTGGAATGTTGAATGCTCAATTTTTGGTAAGAGCATTTGAGAATGGTGGTGATTATTCTCTAGATGCATTTAGTATACCTTTTGCTCCTTATGAAAGTTTTGTAGGATTACGTTCCCCAAAAGGGAATAACTACGGATCCTTCAATACAGATGAAAACCACACCTTTGATGTAACAACTGTCACTGCAGATGGTCAACCCATCAAAAGTGATAAATTAGAAGTTAAAGTCTATCGTATTGAGTGGCGCTGGTGGTGGAACGCCTCTTATGATAATTTGTCGAGTTACGTTTCTAGTAGTTATCACAGACCAGTACAACAATTTGAAATTAAAACAGATGCCAACGGAAAAGGAAGTTTTAAAATTAATATTCCAGAAACTGAAAGAGGTCGCTACTTAATTAGAGTTTATGATCCTGCAAGTGGGCATGCCACAGGAAGAACAGCCTATTTCTACAGAAATTGGTGGTCTAACACATCAACAGGAGACAAGGACGCTGCAAAAATGTTGGTCTTCTCAACAGATAAAGAAACTTATAACGTCGGTGATACAGCGATGCTTACCTTCCCTTCTGGCCATGAAGGAAGAGCTTTAGTGAGTATAGAAAATGGTACTGAAGTGTTACAACATCAATGGGTAGAAACCAAACCAGGAGAAACAATAGTTAAGGTTCCTGTTACTTCAGAAATGGCGCCAAATGTATTTGTCAATATCTCATTATTACAACCACATGCCATTATCTCCAATGATTTACCTATAAGATTATACGGAGTTATACCAATGATGGTAGAAAATCCAGAGACACGCTTAGAACCTCAGATTAGTATGCCAGATGTTATTAGACCAGAAACCAGCTATGATATAAAAGTTTCAGAAAAAAATAATAAATCAATGACCTATACCATTGCTGTAGTTGAAGAAGGCCTTTTGGATTTAACCCGGTTTAAAACACCAAATGCATGGAATAGTTTTTATGCTCGCGAAGCATTGGGTGTAAAAACTTGGGATATTTTTGATGATGTCATTGGCGCCTATTCTGGAAGCATAGATCAAGTCTACGCTATTGGAGGTGACGGTGCCGCAGCTAAGGGTAAAAACAAAAAAGCGAATCGTTTTAAACCCGTAGTGACCTATCTCGGACCATTTTTACTTAAAAAAGGGCAGACAAAGACCCATCAGTTAAAAATGCCAAATTATGTTGGGGCCGTACGTGCCATGGTTGTTGCGGGAAACAACAATCAAGAAGCTTATGGAAGTATTGAAAAATCAGTGAAAGTAAAAAAGCCTCTGATGGTCTTAGCTTCTTTACCGCGTAAACTCAGTCCAGGAGAAAAAGTAACGCTACCAGTTACTGTTTTTGCTATGGAGGATAAGGTCAAAAACGTAAATCTATCCTTAAAATTAAGCGATGGCATTACTGTAAAAGGTAAGGCAACACAAAATCTTCAGTTTAATAAGCCAGACGAAAAAATGGCCTATTTTGAATTAGATGTTACTAAAGCACGAGGTATTAAAACCATAGAAGTTATTGCTTCTGGAAATGGAGAAAAGTCAACCTATAAAGTAGAAATCGATGTGGTAAATCCAAATCCAATAACCTCGCGTGTTATTGATAGAGAGTTGCAAGCCAATGGTAATACCACTATAGAGTTTTCGACCTTTGGAGTGCCTGATAGCAATCATGCAACCATAGAATTTTCGACACTTCCACCAATGAATTTCTCAAGACGTATGGAATACCTTATTCGTTATCCACATGGTTGCGTAGAACAGACAACTTCTAGCATCTTCCCACAATTATATTTAGCAGATGTATTTGATTTAACAGATAAAAAGAAACAAGAAATTAAACATAATATAGAAATTGCCATTAATAAATTAGGTCGTTTTCAAAATGCTACAGGAGGACTAGGCTATTGGATGGGTGAAAATTCTGCGAATGATTGGGGAACGACTTATGCTGGACATTTTATGATGGAAGCAGAGAAAAGAGGTTTTGTATTACCATTAAGCTTCAAAAACAATTGGACAAATTATCAAAGGCAAGCTGCTAGAAATTGGAGACCAAGCTACCACAATAGTAAGAGTGATTTAGCGCAAGCTTATCGCCTTTATACATTAGCCTTAGCCGGCAGTCCTGATTTAGCTAGTATGAATAGATTGCGTGAATTTGAAGAATTATCTAATAATGCCAAGTGGAGACTAGCCGCAGCCTACGCACTAGCCGGGCAAAAAGAAGCTAGCGATGCCATCGTCAAATCGGCCAATATAGATTTTATATCAGAAGATGAAGATCGTTATACCTACGGCTCTGTTTATAGAAACCGAGCCATGGCCTTAGAGACCATGTTATTAGTTGATCATCCTAGTAAAGTAGAAATCGCAAAACAAATTGCGAAATCACTATCCACTGATCAATGGATGAGTACTCAAACTACATCTTACAGCCTCTTAGCCTTAGGGAAAATGATCAAGCAAAATGGAGGAAAAGACCTTAAGGTTACTTATAACGTAAACGGAAAAACTGAAACCATTGATACCAAAAACGGAATTGCGCAACGCAGTATCCCTATCAATGATGGTTTCAACAAAGTGAGTTTTACTAATGGCAAAGACAACATGGTTTATTTACGAATACTTAACTCTGGACAACTAAAATTAGGAGAAGAATCCTCAGAGCAACGTGGGTTCTCAATTTCAACAATATATAAGGATTTACAAGGTAATAGAATTGATGTATCTAAACTTCAACAAGGTCAAGACTTCGTCGCAACTGTAAGTACTTCAAACTTAACTAGCGACTATATCAATGACGTTGCCTTAACTCAAATTTTTCCTTCAGGATGGGAAATTGTGAATACCCGATTTACCGATTTTGGCGATACTACAGTGAGTCAAGCAAGATTCACAGATATAAAAGACGATCGTGTTAATTTCTATTTTGATATGAATAGAAAAGGAAAATACGGTACTAAAACATTTACGGTCATGCTCAACGCTGCTTACTTAGGCACTTATTATTTACCTGGAGCACAAGCAGAAGCTATGTATAATAACGATGACTACTTAGTAAGAAATAAAGGACGATGGGTAATCGTAGAAAAATAAACTAAACAACTTGTCGGTCGACAGACAAGTATCCTAAGAGAACAAACCGCTTAAATGTTCAATTTAAAACTTAGAAATTATGAAAAATTTAAAAATGATTTTAGCCTTAGGATTGGTGTTCAACCTAGCGGTAATTACTGCGCAAAATGAAGAAGCGTACGTTGCCGCTGAAAGTGGTTTGTCTTTAAGAGACCAACCAGATATCAGTGCTAAAATGTTAACCAAACTGGCTTATGGTGAAGCCATTGGTATTTTAGAAGACACAGACAAGAACTTAGTGGTCTTAGATGCTGGCGAAAAAATTAGTGGTAAGTGGGTAAAAGTCGAAACCAGAAATCATATTGGTTATGTGTTTGACGGCTATCTATCTCCAAATAAAATCGCAAGAACCATTAGACTAGATTTTGATCACCTAAAAGCAGAATTAAAAAATGTTGCTACAAGTGATTATAAAAGGAGTCATAGCTTAAAATTTGATGAAAAAGCAACCATCAATGTTGACGAAAGTGATTCGCCACAAGCAAAAACTATAGTATTGGTAGATAATGATTATAAACAAGTAAGCTTGTTTCAGCGCTACGAAAACAGTTTTTCATTTATGAGTGCAGACAACAAATGCAATACTAATGAATGGACACAATTTGATACCGAGTGGAAACCATTAAAGCAACTAAATACCAATAGCTACGAGACTTTATCTTATTCAGAAAAAGATTGGATTACTTTTATTGAATCGGCCACTAAAGATCTTAAAGATGACGTTGTAGATAAGTGTGGCGAAGATTGGTATAATTATGTAAAAACCATAAATAACATCAAAGACTTCCCAGTAAGTGTGACTACAAACCGTGTTTTTATTAAATTTATATTGACAGATTTTGAAGATAATATCACCAAAAAAATCATTGAATTTAAAATGCCCAACGGTAAATAAACTATGAAAAACTTTAAACCATATTTTGCTGTAATATTTACGTCAACACATACAGATAATACCAAAGGTTACTCCGAAATGGCAATAGAAATGGAATCCTTAGCAAAGAAACAACTAGGATTTTTAGGTATAGATAGCGCTCGAAATGATGTAGGTATTACAGTAAGTTATTGGGAAAGTTTAGAGGCAATTAAACACTGGAAAGCCAATACAGATCATTTATTAACCCAAAAAAGAGGCCGCGAACAATGGTACAATTGGTACAACGTTCGTATTTGCAAAGTAGAACGCGAGTATGAATTTAATTTAGATACCTAATCCAAATGCTTCTCTAAATGCGATTTAATAATTTGAGACCAAAGTCTGTAGCCATCTCTATTTAAATGCAGTTGATCCTCAATAAACAATTCAGTTCTTGGCAATCCTTCTTCATTTAAAAATTGCTCTGAAGTTGAGATAAAGTACATATTATTTCGGGTATTACAATAGGCCTCCATAAGATCATTAGCTTTAACTGTTTTATCCCAAATATTCCATCGGCTTTGCGTTGGTGTAATTTCAATTAGGAAGATTGGAGTATCGGGGGCAATAGCTCTAATCTGTTTTGTAAAATATACGTACAAGCGTTTCACTTGCTTTGGTGTAACCTTAGTTTTTGGATTATCCCAAATACCTGTTAGATCGTTGGCAACAAAACAAACGATGGCTTTTGCATCTCTATGTGGTGTTACAAGGCGTTCTGTAAAATGAATTAAATCATAAAAATGAGCACCACCATAACCGCGTTTTACAGATTTGTATGGTGTCATATCTTGGTGAATCGAATCCCAAAGTCTAATACTAGAACTCCCTAAATAGAGAATATAATCATCAGGAATATTCTCATATTGATCTTTGAGTTCTAATTGCTTTATATGAGGTTCCCAGGGAGCTGCTGCGTTAGCATACCTTTTAAGTGGAGAACACGATGCCAAAAGGAATAATAGACATCCAACAACGCCTATTGTTCTGATGAAATTTTTTACCATGCCTCTAATTTAACGCTTTAATGTGAAATGACCTTTAATTTCAGTACCATCTAAAACAATACGGTACCAATAATCTGAGGCAGGGAGATCTTTACCCCCATACGTACCATCCCAAAGCGCATTAGAATTAATGGCTGAATACACAATTTTACCATAGCGATTAAATATATAGACTTCTGTACTTGTAAAGAATTGTGTTACATTTAGCGCAAAGAAATCGTTTTTGCCATCGTTATTTGGTGTTATAAATTTAGGAATGAAAAAATGAAAATACTCTTGTGTCAGTACGGTAGGGCATTCATCTGATTTTACATAAATCGTGTATAATCCAATTGGGACATTGGTGAAAATATTACTGAATTGATAGGTAAACCCATCTAACGAATATTGATAATTACCTTGGTTGCTAAGGGTAACAATTATCGTACTTCCTTCAGAAACGATACTCTCTATTTCTGGATTAGCTATTTCTGAAACAATGAATGTTATTATTTCGGTAAAACAACCATCTGTAACTTCTACCTCGTAAGTGCCTGCTGACTGAATGGTTATTGATTGAGACGTTTCACCAGAATCCCAATGGAATTGAGGGTTATTTATGGTTGAATCGACAATCAAGCTAAGGTCACTATCTTCACATATAGATCTAAATTCGTCTCTAAACTCTTGAGGTTGTGTTCCTTCAATTTCCCAAGAACAGGTATTCACATTAAATGACGTCGTTTGCCAACATTCTAAATCTGTTGGTGCTTCGGGTTGGGTTCCTGTAACTTCCCATAGGCAGGTTACAGCATTAAACAATGTAGTCTCCCAACACTGCAGATCAGCAGGTTCTGTTGGTTGCGTTCCTGTAATTTGCCAAGAACACAAATTAGTGTCAAAAACAGCCGATTCCCAGCACGCCAAATCTATTGGTTCAGCGGGTTGCGTCCCTGAAACTTCCCAGGAGCAAGTCGTTATGTTAAACACTGCATTCTCCCAGCATTGTAGCCCTGTGGGTTCAGCAGGTTGGGTACCCGTTACCTCCCAAGCACAAGTCGTAGTACTAAACATAGCTGTTTCCCAACAGGCAAGTATTGGTTGTATTGGTTGGGCTCCAGTAATCTCCCATGCACATGTCGCAGTATTAAAACTAGTCGTCTGCCAACACGCTAATCCGGTTGGTTCTGAAGGTTGCGTCCCAGTGACTTCCCATACACAAGTTGTGGTATTAAAACTAGCCGTCTGCCAACACGCTAATCCGGTTGGTTCTGAAGGCTGTGTTCCTATAACTTCCCAACTACAGATGGTAGTGTTAAATGTTGCTGTTTCCCAACACTCCGTTATTGGTTGTGTAGGCTGGGTTCCTGTTATTTCCCAAGCACACGTGGTGGTATTAAAAATAGCCGTCTCCCAACACTCTAGTCCTGTAGGCTCCGCAGGTTGAGTTCCCGTAATGAACCAACTGCATGTAACATCATCAAAATTTGCAGATTCCCAACACTCTAAAACAGGTGGAGGTGGTGCTTGAATAACTAAAATTTGATAAACATCTGAAAGTGTAATACAGTCCTCATTACTCAAGTTAGCCTGAAATTCAGCAACTTTAGCTCTCAAATAAGTTGTAGTGGTAATGCCAGCGACCGTTATTGAAGCGTTGGTTTCGCCAGAAATGTCTGTCCAGTTTATGCCGTCCGTGCTTATTTGCCACTGATAAAAATGCGTGCTAAATACTGTAAAATCTGGGGTGGCTGTAATAGTATCTGTAAATGCTGCAGCATTGCATGTGGTTACGGAATCGACTCCATTGCTATCTTCAATAGTGATTAAGTCCCCGCAACTTTTAAAAACAATGTCGTCAATAGCAACGTCGTTGCCACAACCGCCACTACTGTTATTAATCATTTTCAGTATTACAGAGGTTTGATTAGGTACGGTCTGAAAAACCAAGGCATATTGATCCCAAGTTGGAGAGAGCGTGCCTGTAATATTTCCTGTATTACCAGAGGCTAAGAGATTAGTGTCTGTACTATCCCAAATTTCAAATCGCACATTTACAGGAATTGCTCCTGCTCCACAAAATCCATTTAGTGGCGCCAAATTTAAAAGCCATGAAGAAAATTCATAAGTTGTATTTTCACAAAGTCCGTCTATACTGGTTCTATAAAACTCCCCCGCACTAAAACTTGAATTAACAATAAGCATTCGTCCGTGAGTGTCATTAGGGGTGTGATCGCCAATACTAAACCAATCAAAATAATTAGTATAGCTCGTTACCGTATATAACCCATCATCCGGAGGTTGTCCATTAGCATAGGTATACGTTGTTGTGCCAGGAGGTAGTGCTACATCATTTAAACCTTCACCAAAATCTTCTACAAAAATTGGATCACCAGAATTTCCCTGACAAAATCCAAGTTGCGCATGAATTTTTCCCGATATGAAAAAAACACATAAAATTATGAGTACTTTAAGATCTAAGATATGATAACGCACGTTTAAATATATATAAGTTGTTTAGTAATCATTATATCTTTTCATTAAAATAGTAATTAAAATCGCCTTTGTATAGTCTATGTATAGGTCAATCAGATATATAAGAGAAAATAGGATAAAATCAATAGTGATTATTGTTCTATTAGTGCTCTATTATTTCTCACTGCCTAAAAATTTATTTACCGACCCACAAGCTACAGTAATAACTGGTAATAACGATGAACTATTAGGCGCAATTATAGCTGATGATGGTCAGTGGAGATTTCCTGAGACAGAACACATACCTGAAAAATTCAAAACCTGTATTCTTGCATTTGAAGACGAATACTTTTACAAGCATCCAGGGTTTAATCCCATTTCAATTTTTAAGGCACTTCAGGAAAATATAAGCTCTGGATCTGTGAAACGTGGAGGAAGTACCATCACACAACAGGTAATTAGACTGTCACGACAAGGAAAAGCCAGAACCTACACAGAGAAACTTAAAGAACTCATTTTAGCTACTCGTTTAGAATTAAGACTTTCCAAAGATGAAATATTAAAACTCTATACTAGTCATGCTCCATTTGGCGGTAATATTGTGGGTCTTGATGCTGCTGCTTGGCGCTATTTTAATCGCAGTGCATCAAATCTATCATGGGCAGAAAGCGCAACACTTGCTGTATTACCCAATGCTCCGAGTTTGATCTATCCTGGTAAAAATCAAAAGCGATTATTAGATAAGCGTAATCGTTTGTTAAAAAAACTGTATGACAATCGAATAATAGATGAGCTCACTTACAAGTTATCAGTGGCAGAAAGCTTGCCTCAAAAACCATATTCCTTACCACAGATAGCACCTCATTTACTTCAAAAGATTGCTAAATCTCACAAAGGAAAGCGCATAAAAACAACAATTCAGACCAACTTGCAAGAACAGGCTAATCGCATTGTAACACAACATTACAACCAATTAAAACAAAATGAAATCTATAATCTTTCTGTTTTAGTTTTAGACGTAAAAACAAGACAAGTCCTAACTTATATTGGTAATTCTCCTACTGACAAAACACATCAAAAAAGTGTAGATATTATTGATAAGCCAAGAAGTACAGGAAGTATCTTAAAACCATTTCTTTATGCAGCAATGTTAGATTCGGGTGATTTATTATCTCATACCTTAATTCCAGATGTTCCGACGCAATTTGGAAGTTATCAGCCTGAAAATTTTAATAAAACCTATGATGGTGCTGTGCCAGCAAATGAAGCCTTATCAAGATCCTTAAATGTGCCCGCTGTAAGAATGCTACAGAACTTTGGCTTGGATCGGTTTTACCACTATTTGGATCAACTTCAACTTAAAGATCTTAAATATGATGCTAATCATTACGGATTATCTTTAATTTTGGGTGGAGCCGAAAGTAACCTTTGGGATTTATCTAAGAGTTATGCTGCCATGGCTGGCACGCTCAACCATTTTAATGATAATTCAAGCCAGTATTTTACGAATGAATTTGTTGAACCCTCATTTCTTTTCAATCAAAATGTTGATTTTGGAATTCTTAAGAACGAAAAAACAATATATGATGCAGCATCCATATTTCTAACCTTCGACAGTATGAAACAAGTAAATAGGCCAGAATCTGATGAAAGTTGGGACCTTTATGATTCCGCTCAAGACATTGCTTGGAAAACAGGGACAAGTTTTGGATATAGAGATGCTTGGGCCATTGGAGCTACTACGGATTATGTGGTTGGTATTTGGGTCGGTAATGCCGATGGCGAAGGACGACCTGGTTTAGTCGGTGTGGAGACAGCAGCTCCTATTCTGTTCGATATTTTTAAGCTATTGCCTAAAAGTGAATGGTTCAGTAAACCTTATGACGAAATGCTAGAAGTTGGAATTTGTAAAAAAAGTGGATACCGAGCTTCTACTATATGTGATGATGTTGAATTAAGGTTTATCCAAACCAGTGGGCAAAAAACCCCACCTTGCCCGTTTCATAAGTTGGTGCATCTAGATGCAACTAATAACTATCAAGTAAATTCGTCATGTTCTGATCTCAGAAGTATAACTTCAACGGCTTGGTTTTCTTTACCTCCTTTACAGGCGTATTATTATAAAAATAGAGACCCTTACTATAAGGATCTCCCGCCTTACCGATCCGACTGCACCCAAGAATCTAGGATTACTATGGAATTTATATATCCAAATCAGCAAAACACCATTTTCTTACCCAAAGATTTTGATGGAACAACTAATGAACTGGTCCTTAAAGTAGCGCACTCTGCACCAGAGTCTGTATTGTTTTGGTACATCGACGATACCTATGTTGGAAGCACAAAAGATATTCATGATTTTGCCATAATACCTAAAGAAGGGGAACATATCCTTACAGTAGTTGATAATTTAGGCAACGAATTACAACACAAAATTACAATTGTTAATTAAGAGAGATTCTTAATCCCTAAATCTTTATTTTTGTTCTAATAAACAGCAATAGTATTATGGATACCTTACAATTTTTACATTCTAAATGGGCTTATCTGGTCCTCGTCGTTTTAGTGCTCGCCACACTCAATGCACTGATTAAGTTTTTTGGCGACAAGGAATTTGATGCTAAAGATTTCCGGATTTCGTTATTTGCTCTTATTACCATGCATATTCAATTACTATTAGGTATAATTTTATGGTTCTCTAAAGGCTATTTTGATGAGATGGGTGTTGGAGAAGTTATGAAGAATGGAGCTATTCGAAAATTAGCGGTAGAACATCCTACAACTATGATTATTGCTGTGGCTCTCGTAACAATAGGATATTCTAAACATAAAAAGAAACTCGTCTCTAAACCTAAATTTAAAGTCCTTGCTACCTTTTATACCATAGCATTGGCTTTAGTTTTATATATGATTCCTTGGAATCTTTGGTTTAGTTAAAAAGAAAAGCGCAAACTTTAGTTTGCGCTTTTCTTTTTAATCTATTTTCTTGGTCTTCTGTAGCCTCTTCCTATTCTTTGACTTCCTTTATGAGATAAACATACACTGGAAAGTGATCACTAAAGCCGCCCGTAAAACCTCCATCAGCAAAACTTCTGAAGGGATAACCTTCATAACGCCCACGCTTGTTGAACATATATGACGGATTATAGATTCCAGCTTTCCAAAATCTAAAGGAAGAATAATCTTCATTTAACAAAGGCTTTGTCATCATTATTTGATCAAATAAACTCAAAGCATCTCTGTAAGCAGTCGTTCCCCAGCCTTTTTCAGTAAACATTTTTTCATAAGGATTATAGATACCTTTAAAAGGTACTTTCTTCTTATCTTTTTTAGCTTTCAACACCTTCTTTACACTTTCATTTGTTGGATCATCATTTAAATCGCCAATTGTAAAAATCTTTGCATAAGGATCTATGGATTGTAAAGAATCTATGAGTCGTTTATTAAGCTTTGCAGCTCCTACTCGTTTAGACCGACTCCTAGCTTCACCACCACTTCTTGAAGGCCAATGATTAACAAGAATATGAATAAGGTCCCCATCAAGTTCTCCACTCACCAACAACTGATCTCTTGTGTATACACGCTTTCTAGTAACATCGTCGTAAATTAATAATTCATGTGAGCTTGAATCTATGGGTTTAAAGAGCGCTTTTTGGTATAATAAGGCAACGTCAATGCTTCGGCGGTCTGGTCCATCATAATGTATGATACCATAGTCTTTACCTAACAACAGTGGATCGTTAATTAAATCTTCAAGAACATCTCTATTCTCTATTTCACAAACACCAATGACAGCTGGGGAGTTTTTTGCCATATCAGTTCCAATATTAGCAATAACTCGAGCCATATTTTTGATCTTTTTCTGGTAGACCTCAGAACGATTAGCCTTCATCTCCATGATTGGACTTGCCTCATCATATTTTAAAGGATCATTGATGGTGTCAAATAGATTCTCTAAATTGTAGAATGCTACAGTATGAATTTTAAAACGTTTTTCTTGTGACCAAACACTTGAAATACAAATCATTGCAAGGGTCAAAAGAAGGGATTTTAGTATTTTCATGATTGATATATTATCTAATTGTTATATTCTAAGCAAATTGCTTGCCAAAAGTATGTAATTATTATAAATGATGTACCTTTGCACCCCCTTAAATAACTTTAATTTAATCTACTGTAACAATCAATTTTTAAAATAGGTATGAAAAAAAGTTTTTTACTCTTTCTATTTGGAATAGCTTTTTCTCTAACAAGTTTTGCACAACAAACTGTTGTTAAAGGAAGCGTTTTGGATGGAACCACAGGAGAACCAATTCCTGATGTAACTATTACCATTGAAGAAACTGGACAAACCAAAAAAACAGACGGTAAGGGTGAGTTTAGTTTTACTCAAAATGTGCCATTAGGAGAACAAGTCCTGAAAATTGAAAAGATTGGATATACTACAAAACGCTATCCAATTATTGTCAATGAAGGGCAAACTGTTGATATCAGCGGAATGACGCTAGATTTTGACACAAGCGACAAGAAAGATTTATTTGTTATTTCAATCTCAGATGCCAACCTAAACAGTGAAGATGACGGTTTAACCGATAACATTTCTGGTCTTTTACAAGCTTCCAGAGATGTATTTCTTAGTGCTGCCGCGTTTGATTTTAGTGCAACATTCTTTAGACCAAGAGGTTTAGATAACGCCAATGGAAAAGTACTTGTCAATGGTGTTGAAATGAACAAACAGTTTAATGGTAGACCACAATGGGCAAATTGGGGAGGCTTAAACGATGTGCAGCGTAACCAAGAATTTTCAATGGGAATGTCTGCAAATGACTACAACTTTGGAGACTTAGCTGGTACAAATAACATTGTAATGCGCGCCTCTAAATATAGACGTGGAGGACGCGTTTCTTATGCCTCTGCTAATAGAAGTTATACTGGCAGAGTTATGGGAAGCTACAGCTCTGGATTATTAGAAGGTGGCTGGTCTTATTCTGTTTTAGGCTCTAGACGTTTTGGAAACGAAGGGTATATTGAAGGAACGTTATACGATGCCAATTCACTTTTTGTAGCGGTTGAAAAACAAATTAACGATCAACATAGCCTTAACTTTACTGGAATCTACGCACAAAACAGACGTGGTCGATCTACAGCTATAACTGAAGAAGTATTTAATCTTAAAGGAAGACAATACAATCCATTTTGGGGAACTTTAAATGGAGATATCCGTAACTCTAGAATTCGTGAAACGAATGAGCCAATATTAATGTTAAATCACTATTGGAATATTAATTCAAAAGTGAAGCTTAACACTAACGTCGCTTATCAGTTTGGTGAAATTGCCAATACAAGAATCGATAATGGAGGTACACGATTAGTAACTATAAATGGTGAGAATGCTTATTTAGGTGGTGCACGTAACCCAGACCCAATGTATTATCAAAACCTACCTAGCTTCTTTTTACAAGATGCTAACCCAACAGCTTTTGATTATCAGCAGGCTTACCTAGCAGAGCAAGATTTTATCAATGATGGTCAATGGGATTGGAACGCACTTTACGAAGGTAATGCCACATTAAGAGCGCAAGGAGGGAACTCTTTATATGTTCTCCAAGCAGATGTTGTAAAAGACCAGCAATTAACGTTCAATTCTATCTTAGATGCTGAATTAGCAGATAATATTAGATTAAATGCCGCTATTAATTACCGAAGCTTAAAAAGTGAAAACTTCGCAAGAGTTGAAGATTTACTTGGTGGCACTGGGTATTTAGACGTTGATTTCTTTGCGGAGGAAGATGCAAACTCTACTATTAGTGATGAAGTTGCTGCAAACCTTGCACAGTCTGATGTAAGAAACCCTAACAGAATTGCAGTTGAAGGTGATCGGTACAAGTACAATTATGAGATTAATGCTGATGTAATAAGTGGATTTGCACAAGCACAATTTAAATACAACAAAGTTGATTTTTACGCTGGTGTTAGTTTATCACAAACCACGTATCAAAGAAATGGTCTTTACGAAAATGGATTCTTCCAAGGTGATGGAAGAGATGGGTCATTTGGTAATAGTGAAGAATTAAGTTTCTCTAACTATGGTGTAAAAGGTGGATTTACTTATAAGGTAACAGGTAAACATTTGATTGATGTAAATGGAAGCTATTTTACAAAAGCACCTGCTATTAGAAACGCATTTAGTAATGCTAGACAATCTAACGCTACGACTATTGGATTAGAGAGTGAAAAAGTACAATCTGTAGATGTCAGTTACATTTTTAGATCACCAAAAGTGAAAGCTAGAGTTACAGGTTTTTATTCTGGTTTCCGAGATGGTTCAGATATAGGATTCTATTTTACAGAAGACTTAGCTGGTCTAGGTGTTGATACGGGTGATGCATTTGTGCAAGAAATCCTAACGAACATAGAACGCAGACATGTTGGTGTAGAATTAGGTATTGAAGCTCAGATAACCCCAACCATCAAATTAAAAGGGGCTGCTTCTATAGGGCAGTATACCTTCCAAAATAATCCAAATTTATATTTAACCAGTGTAGATTTCCAAAATAGAAGTGATATAGGAACAGAAGTGAGATTTGGTGATGGAACAACACAATTAGACGGTTACCATGTTGCTGGTGGACCAGAACGTGCTTACCAAATTGGTTTCGAATATAGAGATCCTGACTTCTGGAATATTGGAATAACGTCAAACTTTTTCTCTAACGCTTATGTAGACGTAAGTAACCTAGCAAGATCTGCTAATTTTACTTCGGATTTTGATGGTAACACGTTTAACGACTATGATGCTGATGTTGCAAGAGATTTATTAAGGCAAGAACAATTTGACGACTATATGTTAGTAAATATAATAGGTGGTAAATCTTGGAAAATCAAAGATTACTTCGTTGGTTTCTTTGCGACCATCAATAATGTTTTTAATAAACAGTATAAAACAGGTGGTTTTGAGCAATCGCGTTTAGCTAACTTCAGACGCATGCAAGAAGACCAGTCTAGAGCTAATGGTCCTGTTTTTGGTCCAAGATATTTCTATGGAAATGGTACAACGTATTACCTTAATGTTTACGTAAGATTCTAAAAAAGCTATGTCAGAACAAAATAAATTACAAAAAATGAAGACTTTACAAATTAACAAAATCATAATACTACTCCTAAGCTTAGTAGTATTTACAGCTTGTGTGCAAGATGATGAATTTAACACACCTGACACATCTGTTGTTGAACCTAATATTCCTGAAAATGCTAAGGTACAGATTAGTGCACTTGCTGGTGAATTAGCACAAGCACAGGATAATACATCGTTAGACTATACTGATGAAGAAACAACGTATTCGTATACATTCAGTGAAGCTCCTATATACATGGAAGGATTTGTTGTATCATCTGATGAAGGTGGAAATTTCTTTGAAGAAATTATCATTCAAGACAATTTCGAAAATCCAACAATAGGCATTAAATTATTAATTGATGTTAACCCATTATTTGTTCGTTACGAACCAGGTCGAAAGGTCTACGTAAAACTTAATGGTTTATCAGTTGGTATCACTAATGGTGTATTAACGCTTGGAGCATTAAATGGAAATGAGGTAGATAAAATTCCTTCTGCTGCAGAAAGTGATATCATTCTCAGATCTGCAACAGTTCAAACCTTAGTGCCAATGCCACTAGATTTCTCTGAATTTTCAGATGATAAGACTAACTTATTCATCCAATTACCAGATGTACAGTTTAACAGAAATATCGTTGGTGATAATGCACAAACTTATGCTGCTGAGCCATCAGATGAGTTTGATGGCGAACGTACTTTAGAAAGCTGTTCTGCTGCTGCCGCTGTAATTTTCAGTACAAGTACTTTTTCAGATTTTAAAGCCTTGACCTTACCAGCAGGAAGAGGGAGTATGAATGCAATTTTAACCAAAGACTTCTTTGGAGAGGTTTATAATGTTGTTGTGAATTCCCCTGAAGACATCAATTTTGATAACCCAGAGCGTTGTGATCCAGATTTCTTAGAGTGTACAAGTCCTTCTGGAGGAGGTAGTGCAATCTATGAAGAAGACTTTGAAGGATTTGGCACTTACAATTCTGAAGGTTGGGATAACATAAACATTAGTGGTACTGATACGGATTGGTTTATCAGTAGTTTCAGTGGAAACTTCTACTCAAGAATTTCGGCATTTAACTCAGATAATGATGAGGCAGATGTTTGGTTAGTCACACCAGAAATTGATATGGACATGACAACTGGTGAAGAACTATCATTTGATATCCAAGCAAATTTTGATAATGGTACTAACTTATCAGTTTGGATTTCTACAGATTACGCTGGTGACCCAACAACAGCAACTTGGTCTATTTTAGATGTTACAATTCCTGTTGGCCCTGCAAGTACTTTCGGAAATTTTGAAACTGTAGGTCCTGTGAATATTTCTTGTGTTGATGGTACAGCTGTAATTGGATTCTTCTATGAAGGCTCTGATCCAAGTGCAACAACCAGATACCACGTCGATAATGTAATTGTTACGGGTAACTAAGCAATAGTTACTTAAAAGTTATAAATTTGAGCCATGTCTATTCTTTTAGGCATGGCTTTTTTAATTCAACCAAATGCTAGATAATTTCTATATAGCTGTTTTTAACTACTACAAACAAAGTTTGGGTAAGATCAGTTTAAAGATTGCTTTATTTTATATTAATCTTTTTGAACTGTCGTTATATCTAGCATGTTCAGCATTCTTTTTAGCATTTGCAAATCAAATGAATATACCAATTATGTCCATGACTAAATTCTGGTTATTATTTAGTTTAATAAGCTGCTTTATTGTTTTTAAAAACTGGTTGCGTTATAACGGAAAAAAGAGAAATGTCCTTAAGGCTAAAGTTAGGGGAAAGTACTCTATGTTTTTACTCTGGCTATTACCAATAGGATGTTTGGCTATTGCTATTATTTTATTCCAAGTGCAATAAAAAAATGCCGTCATAAAGACAGCACTTCAACTTTTAAATTTTATAAAGCGAAATTAGTCTTGAACCTTTTTCATGTCTCTGACTGTATAAACATCAGCGACACTGGTTACCGCTTTTTCTAAAATTATAGGAGTTACTTTGGCTTCATCATACTCTACTTTAGCGATGCGCTTATCAAAATCTACCTTAGCAGATTTAACCCCGTCCATTTTGGCTATTTTTTTCTCAATGGTCTTAGCACAACCCATAGCACATGTCATTCCATCAATTCCAAATTCTACTTTTGCGTATGTAGCATTAGGTTCTAATGTTTGAGCAACGTCCTTTTCATTAACCTCAACCTCAACTGTTTTTACTTCTGGTTTTGCTTCATCTTTACAGGCTATAAAACTCAAAGCTAAAACTGCAACAATACATAAACTCTTAAATGTGTTCATTGATTTAAACTATTAAATTTTGCCTAAAACTAATAATTATTGCGCTTTCTTACGCAAGAATTAACGAATTTTGTGATTCGTTTAGAAAGCCTTAGTATGAAAAACCCTAATATTAAATGGGTATATCTGTTTATCTTATCTGTAATTTGGGGAAGCTCTTTTATTCTAATTAAAAAGGCTCTCATTGGATTAACTGCTTACCAATTAGGAGCACTTCGAACCATAATAACAGGTGTCATTCTTCTAGGTGTTGGATATCCTAAACTCAAACAGATTCCAAAAACAAAATGGAAATGGCTATTTATTTCAGGGTTACTTGGGTCCTTTATTCCTGCTTTCTTTTTTGCTATCGCAGAAACCGAAATAGATAGTGCTGTAGCTTCAATTTTAAACTCTTTAGTACCTTTAAACACCATATTATTAGGATTTGCAATATTTAAAATTGCATCAACAAAACGGCAGATTCTCGGAGTCATCATTGGTTTTATAGGTACTGCCATTCTCATTCTTAAAGGCTCTGAATTAAATCCTAACCAAAACTATTTATATGCTGGTTTCGTTATTGCATCAACGTTAATGTATGCTACAAACGTAAATATTATTAAGCGCTACTTACAAGATGTTAAACCTTTGGCAATTGCAGCGGGAAACTATGTGTTTATAGTAATACCGGCTATAATTGTTCTTTTATTCACAGATTTCTTTACGACTTCGCGACTAAATAACCCAGATTTACCTAATGCCTTGTTGTATGTAACAATCTTATCGGTTTTTGGAACTGCAATGGCTAAGGTAATTTTTAATAAATTAGTTCAGATTTCTACACCAGTCTTTGCGTCTTCCGTAACATACATAATGCCTATAGTCGCTTTGATTTGGGGAGTTTTAGATGGTGAAGCTTTTAGTGTAGTACAAGCCTTAGCAGCATTGCTAATTCTTGTTGGTGTATATCTATCACATAAAAAAAGAGCATAAAAAAACCGAAGCAAATGCTTCGGTTCTTTTAATATTATGGGAATTAAAATTAATCGAAATCAGCGTCTGACACACCTTCGTCAATTTTAACTTCTTTTAATTTGAATTCGATCACCTGACCCATTTGTGTTCCTGATCTAACTCCAGGAAATTTTAACCCTCCAAATTCCTGATAATCCTTCAAGAATGTTTCTTGGCTCTGCGTCTGACCTTGCATGTTCGTCGTTTGAATTTCTTTTACTTTCAATCCAGATTCTACATCGTAGAAATACGTTAGCGTGATCACCTCTCCTGGGATTTCGATCTTATAAGCATCTTTACCATCAACAGCTTCTACGCCAGTAAATTTAGCTTTTTCAGAATTCAAAATATTTAATTCAGGAAATAACCCAGATAATGTTTGCATGTCATTGGCCATATTTTCTGGTAATGGGTTCTTATTCATTGTTACTTTGTCTTTCGTCATAACAACGGCCATCATAACGTTTCCGTTCATAGAAATACTCTGTGATGCTTTTCCGTCAATACGTTTTTCTTCACTAACAATTGTAGCTCCCATTGCCGATCCTTCATAAGAGACTAAGATAGATTTTGTAGCATCAATCTTAGACTTTCCACCAACAGCTCCAAGATATTTATTGATCACTGTACTTACATCAACACCTTCTGGTACGTCAAGGTCGTAATTTGGCTTATCCGTCTCATTAGCATAAGCATCATAATAGTTGATTGGTAATCCTACTTTCTCCAAATTATCTAAAACGTCACTTCCTTTACCAACAACAATAACTCTGGCATTATCTAAATCAAAGTATTTGTTAGCAACTCGTTGAACGTCCTCAATAGATACCTTATTTATGTTATCAAGGTAATTGGCATAAAAATCTTCTGGCAATTTGTTACGTTTAATATTGAGCGCATAATTAGCAATTGTCTGCGGTCTTTCTAAAGCCATTACAAAATTACCTACATATTTAGCTTTGGCATTCTTTAAGGTTAATGCCTCTACAGGTTCAGTCTTTATGCGTTTAATCTCCTTTAAAAATTCTACCACTGCACTATCTGTCACTGCATTACGCACTTTTGCACTTGCAGTAAAACGCGAAACACCATATCTACTCGCACCTAATCTTGAATAAGCGCCATAAGTGTAACCTTTATCTTCACGAAGGTTTTTAAATAAATAACCCTCACCACCACCACCAAGGATGTTATTTGCCATTAAAGCTGCAAAATAATCTTCGTCACTTTGCTTAAGATCTACATTATTAGTTACTGTTATAACAGATTGTGTTGCATTTGGCATGTCCACAAAATTAATTTGTGCGCCAGATGCATTCGCCGTTAATTCTGGTGCAGGCATGTCAGCTAAATCAACCTTTTCCCATACTCCAAAATATTTTTTCATTTGCTTCTTAACTGTTTTTACATCAATGTCGCCTACAACAACAATATCTGCATTGTTTGGAGCAAAACGAATTTTGTACAAATCCAAAACATCCTGAAAAGTGACATTATTAACAGTTTCTTCGGTTACATATTCTCCAAAAACATGATCTTTTCCATAAGAAAGCGCACCACCAACACGGCCAGACACAGCATCTAAGCTTTTTTCGTCAGTTTTTAGATTCTCTAATAACTTATCCTTTTCCTTTTGGAACTCCTCTTCTATCAGTAACGGATTTATAGTGGCATCTGCCATTAATTCAACTATTCGATCTGAATATTTAACTAATCCACTACCAAAACCGCCACTTGAACCAAAGCTAATGTTAGCGCCTAAAAAGTCTACTTCATCATTAAACTCATTCTTAGATATAGAAGTTGTTCCATTTCCTAACATAGCAGATAAGATACTTGCAACTCCTGCTTTATCTCCTTCTCTGTAAGGTTTATTATCAATTGATAATTGGTAAGACACTCTTGGAAGTTTGTTATTCTCAACAACCATTACGTTAATGCCATTCTTCAATTGAAATTCAGTTGGTTTTTCTAAATTAATAGTTGGTTCTGGTCCTGGTTCTGGCATTTTAGACCTGTCTAATTGGGCATTAGCACTAAATGTGATTAACGTAATACCAATAAATACAGCTAATTTTATTTTAAAATTCTTCATCTTATTCTTCATCTTTTTTAGGTAAGTACTGAATTTCAACTCTCTGATTTGGGCTTAAATACTTCTTAGCCACATCTCTTATTTCTTCTCTTGTGATAGATCTATATAAATCTAATTGTGTATTAATTAGGTTAACATCACCATATAACATGTAATATCTCGCTAATGAATTAGCGATACCAGCCACACTCGAATTTGAGTTCACGAATTGATTTTCATATTGATTCAATAATTTTTGGTAATCACGCTCAGAAATTAATTCAGTTTGCATTTTTGCAATCTCCTCGTCCATTTCTTCCAAAAGTGTATCCAACGATACGTCACCCTGAGGTAAGGCAAACAATGCAAAAATATTGTGATCTACTTGACCAAGATTAACTGCCTGTACTGTTAATGCTTGTTTTTGCTCATCGATAATCTTTTTGTAAAGTACTGAACTTTTACCACCACTCAGATAAGTAGAAATCATATCTAATACATAAGCATCTCTTTCTGCTTGCCCTGGTAATTTGTAAGCGGCAATTATTGCTGGGATTTGAATATTTGCATCATAAGCCGTTACTTTTTTAGTTTCTGTAATTGGTTTTTCTTTAGGAAAATCTCGCACAAAATCAGGTCTTCTTTTAACTGCGTTAAAGTATTTTTTAACCATTTCTTTGGTTTCGCCCGACTCTATGTCGCCGGCTACAATTAATACAGCATTACTTGGAGAATAGTACTTGTCAAAATACGCATAAAATTCTTCTAAAGTTGATGCGTCAAGATCTTCCATAAAACCAATATTTGGATACTTGTATGGATGCGCCTCAAATAAATTTTCGCCAATAACTTCTAAAAGTTTTCCATAAGGAGCATCGTATCGTTGACGCTTTTCTTCCTTTACAACCTCGTTTTGTGTATCTACACCTACTTGGTCAATAACTGGGTGTAACATACGCTCCGACTCTAACCATAAGCCTAACTCCAACTTATTAGAAGGAAATATTTCATAGTAATAGGTTCTGTCTTGCGATGTATTGGCATTAAAAGTACCTCCATTAGCAGGAATAATCTTCATAAATTCACCACGCTCGATATTTTCAGATCCTTCGAATAATAGGTGCTCAAAGAAGTGAGCAAATCCTGTTCTAAAACCAGTCTCTGCTTTTCCTCCTAAGTCCTTACCACCTACATCATACATTACAGATGTAATTACTACTGGCGCTGTATTATCTTGGTGTAGGATAACATGCAAGCCATTGTCTAAATCAAACTCTTCAAATTCAACTTGTTGGGCATTGATATAAAACCCAACAAGCATCAAAAGAGCTAGAGTAAATAAGCTTTTTTTCATTATTAATAGTGTTTAAAAATTTAATTTGTTTTAGTGTTTGTCTTAGCTATTGGCGTATTGTTACAATAGGCCTAGCAAAAATAAGGAATCCTTTCCCTTGAAATACTAAACAAAATGTGAAAACTTTATATTCTAGTTTTTTAAAAATGATTTAACCGCATTAAATTTTAAAAGAAGAGAATATAGCCGCTCGAAAAGCCCCAAAACGTTTGTATATTACGATTTTAGAAGTATATTTGCATCCGCTTTCTAAGAAAAGCAAAATTTGATATAAATAATCTAATAAAAACGTTACGCTATGTACGCAATTGTAGAGATAGCAGGGCATCAATTTAAAGTTGAAAAAGACCAGAAAGTTTTTGTTAACCGTTTATCTACCGAAGAAGGTAAGAAAGTTTCTTTCGATAACGTTCTTTTAATAGGAAATGGTAAAGACATTACTTTAGGCGCCCCAGCTATAGACGGAGCACAAGTAAGTGCAAAAGTCTTAAAACACCTTAAGGGTGACAAGGTAATTGTTTTCAAGAAGAAAAGACGTAAAGGTTACCGTGTAAAAAATGGACACAGACAAGCTTTAACTGAAATTGTAATTGAAGGTATTACTGCTTCTGGAGCAAAGCAAGCTGCACCTAAGAAAGAAACTAAAAAAGCTGAACCTAAAACATCTAGTGCAAATCCGAACTCTGATAGAGCTACGGTTAACTTTGGTGAGGATCACGAGCTGAACTATCACTTGAAGAAAAATGGATTATCTCAATCTATAGCTAATAGAAAAGCATTAACAGAATTAGGTGTTGAAACTAAAGAAAAGTTAGGGAAAAAAATCCTAACTCATGAAGAAGTAGATGACGCAATAATTGCTAACATCGATAGATTTAAAGCATTAAAAAGTAAATAATAAAAACCAAAAACAATGGCTCATAAAAAAGGAGTTGGTAGTTCTAAAAACGGTAGAGAATCAGAATCGAAACGCTTAGGTGTTAAGATTTTTGGTGGACAAGCTGCTGTTGCTGGGAACATCATCGTAAGACAAAGAGGTAATACTCATCACCCAGGTGAAAACGTATACCAAGGAAAAGACCACACTTTACATGCTAAAGTTGATGGTATCGTACAATTTACGAAAAAGAAAGATAATAAATCTTATGTTTCTATAGCACCATTTGAAGCTTAAGAAACCTTTCTTAAAAAAATTAAACCCTTTCTATTTAGAGAGGGTTTTTTTATTTACACAATATGCATTTTCTTTAATAAGAAGCTAGCGTTCATATTTTGGCAAATTCCTTCTTTTAGTTTATAGTCAAAGAAGAGCTCGTCATTTTTAATTTCAGCATCAAAGAAATAATTTTTAACCTTATCGAGTTGCTTCTCTATTTCCGTGAGGCTTAGATCATGAGTTGCGATAATGCCAGTAGCATTGAGATGAACAAGTTTCTCTACAAATTTTCTTGAACCTATAGCTTTATCCGTACTATTGGTTCCTTTTAAAATTTCGTCTAATATCACAAAATAGTTGCTATCCTTTTCGATAGTGTCCACCACAAACTTTAAACGTGTGAGCTCACTAAAGAAATAAGAACTGTCATCAGTTAAGGAATCTGTTGTACGCATGCTCGTGATTAGCTTGATTGGATTGTAAATACTTTCCTTAGAACAAATTGGTAGCCCAACATTAGCCATAACAATATGTAAAGCTACAGTTCTTAAAAAAGTACTCTTACCAGCCATATTTGCACCTGTAACTATAAAGAATTGCTGTTTCTGAATGTCTAAATCACTATCTATTCGTTTTTGCGGATTAAGCAGTGGATGTCCTAAGGCTTTAGCTGAGAGCGTATTTCCATTATGTACAATTTGAGGATAAGTGAAGTTTTGGTGGTTAAATGCATAATTACCCAAACTATTGAAGGCATCAAAAAAAGTAACAACCTCAAACCAATCCTCAACTTTATCTGCATAAGTAATGATCCATTGCTCAATATGATAAGTCTGTCTAAGATCCCAAAGCAAAAAGCCATTTCCAAAGATGGCTGATATTAAGTTATTTCTATTATCTAATGCATCTAATGCCTTTGAAAACTTTGAGAAAATTTGAGATGCTTTTAGGTTCTCAGACTTTATTTTTTCTTGATTTTGCCGCAATAAATCTGACTCAAAATTAGTGTCTTCTATCTGTTTTAATAATAAGGCATATTGTCTAAATGTATCTTTAGCTTTTTCCGTAATTTGAGCAACTTTATTAATTTGTTTTAAGAATTTACCAGTAATTATTAGGCCCAAGATTAACCAATATCCTACATACTTTATTGGAATAATTTCAGTGATTCCTAAAGTAATGAGACTCACTGAAGCTACACTAAATACAATAGTTAACCAATACAATCTTGTTTTTAAAAATGGCTGATACGCTTTTAACCACTTAATAATTGATCTCGCAGAATGCTCAACTTCTACTCCTCTAGCAATACCTGAATAATGTTGCCTCCACTTAGGTATAGATGCCAATTCTTTAATGGCCTCTTGACGTGTTTTTATATTTAATATATCATTGGCCAATAAAATTGAGACCAGCGATTGCGTACCTTCTTGGATGCTAGTTCTATTGATGTACTGAAAAAAGGACCCTCTCCCAAATAAATCTATATCTAGACTATAAGCATGCTTAGGATTATGAAATTGACTACCATCATATCTATGGTGAAAATTACCTGTAGCGATTTCGAGTTCTTCTTCATTGAGCTTTGCTAAACGTTTGTGTAAGGCTCTGCTTTGTTTGAGGTCTGTATACTGAGACAATAAATACAAAAACGTACCACTACCAAAAATGCCAATAATAAAAGCGAGTTTCCAGTTAGAGAAGGTCAGGTAAATCCCAAAAATAGTAACACCAAATACTAGAAGTCTTAATGCACTATACCATCCCATCTTCTTAAAAATAGCTTTAGAAGTTGATTGGTGATGCGTATGTTGTGCTTTATAAAATGATATTGTTTGTTGCATTATGTTCATTATAGGCCAGATACATCTATGGTGTTGAAGATAGATAAAATTATACGAACGGCATTGATGTAAAATTTAGGAGTAATATCGTTAAAATCATCTGTTGGGCTGTGGTAAGCCTCATGATCCTCATTGCCAAAATAGAGAAAAGGAATGCCTGCTTTATAAAATGGGCCATGATCAGAGGAATGCGTCCAATCCTGTTTACCGTCAGTACCATCATGTCCAACTAAAAGTTTAGAATCTGTTGGATTTTTAAAAGCCTCTATATGCCTTTTCAGTGATTTATGATATCGACTTCCTACAACATAAAGTTCATTCTTAGCACTACGGCTAATCATGTCCATATTCATATTGAGAAGCAGCTTCTCTTTGTCTATGTTATCTACAAAATACTTCGATCCTTGTAGTCCTAATTCTTCGGCGTCAAACGACGCAAAAATCACCGTATGATTTGGCGGGTTCTCAATCAAGTATTCTGCAATACTAAATAAGGCAGATACACCAGAGGCATTATCATCAGCACCATTATAAATCTTACCGTTTCTTATACCCAAGTGATCTTGATGTGCACTTATTACAATGTATGTATCAGGGAATTTTGTTCCACGAATTTCAGCTAGGATATTTTTAGCTTCATAAGCAACCCCTGTTCTATCGAAAGAAAATACTTGCTCATAAGTAGCATTAAATGGATTAACCTTTAGCTTTTTAAACTGGGTTATGATATATGCCCTTGCAGAATCGTTGCCGCGTTCCCCTGTTGCTCTTCCTTCAAAACTATCAGAACTAAGAACCCTTGCGTGTTCGAGTAATTGATCTTCATCAAACATTGCTGGTTCAGATGACCCGGTGGTTTTAGATTGCGCACATCCGATGGCAGCAACAAAAGTGAATAAAAGGATTCTAT
>NZ_JABSST010000149.1 GCF_013213975.1 Winogradskyella sp. | reverse complement strand
GTGATTACGCTTTTGCAAAGCATTTTGGGATTGACATTCCAAATATTTTTGAAGGAGTAGATATTTCGGAAGAAGCATTTGCTGATAAGGATAAAACTATTATTGCCAATAGTGATTTTCTTGATGGTTTAAATTACAAGAAAGCAACTAAACGCGCTATTTACGAGCTTGAGCAGATAGGTCAAGGTCAAGGTAAAACCAATTACAGATTACGTGATGCTGTATTTTCAAGACAGCGTTATTGGGGAGAACCATTTCCTGCATATTACGTTGAGGGTATGCCGCAGATGATAGATGGACAGCATCTACCGTTAACACTACCTGAGGTTGAGAAATATTTACCAACCGAAGAGGGAGAACCGCCTTTAGGTCGTGCCGATATTTGGGCCTGGGACACAACCAAAAACACTGTTGTTTCTAATGATAAAATTGATAATGAAACGGTCTTTCCTTTAGAATTAAACACCATGCCAGGTTGGGCTGGAAGTTCTTGGTACTTCTTTAGGTATATGGAAGACAGGGTACGCAATGAAACTTTTGCTAGTGAAGAAGCCTTAAAGTACTGGGAAAATGTCGACTTATACATTGGTGGAAGTGAACATGCCACAGGTCACCTATTATACTCTCGTTTTTGGGTAAAGTTTTTATATGATTGCGGTTTTATAGGTGTGGATGAGCCATTTAAAAAGTTGATTAACCAAGGAATGATATTGGGAACAAGTGCTTTTGTTTATAGAGATATTGATGATACTAAATTTTATTCAAAAGGATTAATTGAAGGTAGAAATGTTCAATCGATACATTCCGATGTTTCATTTATTAATGCCTCTGATGAATTAGATGTAGAATCCTTTAAAAACTGGAGGTCGGATTACAAAGATGCCGAGTTTATATTGGAAGATGATGTATATAAAGTTGGTCGAGATGTCGAAAAGATGTCGAAATCCAAATACAACGTGGTTAATCCTGATGAGATCTGCGAGCAATATGGAGCGGACAGTTTACGATTGTATGAGATGTTCCTTGGACCTCTTGAACAATATAAACCTTGGAACACTGCTGGGATAACAGGAGTGCATGGCTTTCTTAAAAAGCTTTGGAAGTTATATAATGACGATAATGGCTTTAAAGTCACTGATGCAGAACCCACTAAAGACAATTTAAAAACGCTTCATAAAACCATTAAAAAGGTTGAGGAAGACATTGAGAATTTCTCATTTAACACCTCTGTTTCTACCTTTATGATTGCTGTAAATGAGTTAACAGCTCAAAAATGTACGAGTAAAGCAATACTAGAACCGTTATTAATTTTAGTATCGCCTTATGCCCCTCATATCTCTGAAGAGCTTTGGGAGCAATTAGGACATTCAGAATCCATATCAACAGCTGCTTTTCCAAAATTTGAAGAACAGCATTTGGTTGAAAGTTCTAAGAATTATCCGATTTCATTTAATGGAAAGATGCGCTTCACAATGGAGCTGCCTTTAGATTTAAGCAAGGATGATATAGAAGCTGCTGTGATGGCTAACGAGAAAACACAAGAACAATTGCAAGGGCGTACTCCAAAGAAAGTAATTGTTGTTCCCGGCAAGATTGTAAATATAGTAGGGTAACCATTTGAAAAATTTAAATTATATAGAAATTATAGGGCTTTGTGCAGCTGTTTTAACAACAGCTGCATTTTTGCCCCAGGTTTATAAAACTTGGAAAACCAAAGACGTAGCAGCCTTATCCTTACCAATGTTATCTATGTTTTTTGTTGGAGTATTTTTGTGGTTAGTCTATGGTTTGTTGCTTAGTAGTCTATCATTAATCTTAGCCAATAGTATTACATTGGTTTCTGTATTACTACTTTTTATCTTCAAAATTAAATACCGTAAAAAATAATTAAAATATGTGGTTAAATAGGCTTAAAAGAAATGACAAAATAGGATTGTTTTTCTTTATAGCCTTTGTGATAAGCTCATCATTGATTTGGTATTTCGAAGAGCGCTTTAATGAAGACCAATGGGCATCAAATCCTTCTCAACGTTATAAAATGGTTGATGACTTAATCGAATCTCAGATACTTTTAAATCTAACAAAGACTGAAGTGAAAGTTATTCTTGGAGAACCATATTCACAATCCAATGATGATCAAGATGTTTTTGTTTATTTGTTTTAAGAGCTTCCGATTTATTTATTCTTTCTTGTTCAGAAGTTTCCCAAGTAGATTTCATCATTTCATAATAAGGAGATCCTTTTCCATATGTTTTATTGAATTGACCTCTATTACTTATATTAGATAAAGCATCATTAACTAAACCAGCTCCCGCTTGTTTGTCCATTAACGTTTGAGATAATTCATCTTGGAATTTTTGTCTATTAATCATTTCATCTTGACCGGCACCAGCATAAAATTGTTGTCTATTACCTCTTCTAACAGATTGATCAGCAGCAGCAATATTAGTAAATTGATCATATAACTGACTTTGAGCTCTGCCTAAATTTCCTAAAGCTACTCCGGCATTACCACCAGCTAATC
>NZ_JABSST010000148.1 GCF_013213975.1 Winogradskyella sp. | reverse complement strand
GCTCTTTGGTTAATACTCTATTCATTTGTTCCAATGGCACATCTAAATAGTGTGCAGCAAACTCAGCTTCACTTGAGAATACATCCTCATGATTTGGTGATAGTTGTAACAACTCTTTAGGTCTTGTATAACCATCATTACAATTAGCTCTAAATATTGCAGCACCTCTACATTGTGTAACTGTCTCAGGATTAGATCCTTTGCCTACATAATTTTTGTCTTGATGACATGGTAACCAGAAGGGCCCACGAGCTTGAGCTATGTATATGAATGGATGTGATCCACCTGGATTAGGCTTTTCATTTGTATTCACTCGCCTAAATGGACAGCCAGCACATGCTTTCTTACTCTTTGTTTCTTTGAACTTCTGATTCATTTTACTGGTAATTTAAAATAGTTTTTTACATCACTATCCATCCAACTTAATTCTTTGTATCTACCATTTTTGTAACGGAATACTATTCCATGTACTTTACGGTAGACATATTTGAAATTGATGAAAAATATTCTTTCAATAACTGTTATTTCTTCGACAATTTCATCTGGATTAATCTCAATTAATTCTTTTTTTATGACTTTTACCATTGTTGATTCTTTTTTACTTGAGTATTAGGCCGTAAATTCTGATTTATTCTCAAGTTGTTCGTAAATTTTTTCATCCATTGCATCATCATCAAGATTTAATGAGTTTATGTCTTCTTCTTTTAATGCTAATGGGTTTAATTTAATAATTGAAATTCCTTTCATTTTTGTGAGTTTAATTGTTAATATTATGTTTAATTAAATAAAATACAGAGCTGAATTGTCTGAGCGCTTACCATTAACTGCTTTCACTCAAGATACACGCATGCATCAAGATAACAACGTCTGAACTCCTGGTTCCTTTTCATAGCTACAATTGACGTAACAGTCACTCTGTATTTTTAAAATGCAATCTAATTAATAAAATTAATTTCTAAGTTTAATCCTTATAGATCACTTAAATTTTTTAATAAATCTGGTCTTGTTGCATAAACATCTTCAGATTTAATATTAATATGTTCCACTTTAGTAGTACCACCTAATGGTAAAGTGAATTCAATTCTGTAAATTATTTCAGTTTGATTAGAAACTAATTCTACTTTAACACGAACAACTGTTCCTCTTGCAATTTTATTGTTATGCATAAAAAATACAGTATCTCCTGGTTGATATTTAAATGTTATTTTATGTGCCATTTAATTATTAATTTTAAAATGTTTGTTAAATATTTTTGCTCCTATTCCGAACAGAAGTAATCCACCGAGTTTAATCGGTATTTCAAATTTTAGCTCTAAATCTGTTGAATACAACATTACTGACAAGCCACCTAATATTAAGATGACAGACAGTATGAAATATATTGCTAATTTAATTTCTAGTTTCATTTGAATCTTCTTTTAGTTTGTTTTGGTTGTAATATCCAGTCTCCTTCTCGAATAAATCTTAATATATCATTTTTACTGTAAGATGCTGTTGATTTACTAACTCTATCAGTTGACCAAGATATAATTATTCTGCCTTCTGTATCCATGAAGTCCATCTTATATAATTGTTCGCCCATTTCTTTGTGCTTGAAATGTCTACCAATTAATGCATCTATTTGCGTTTCACTGATTACTTCATCTATTTCTTCGTAGCCTGGTTTAGCTTGTTTTCTTTTAGGTAACATAATTAGTTTTTTAATAAAATCCAACTTCCATCCTTGATGTATTCTACTACATCTTTACGATCGTAAAGCCTGTCAGAAATTCCACCTCTAGTTTCACAATACCATTCTATTTCAAATTGATCCGTGTCTTCAAAATAATCTGAAATAGTATATTCTTTTTTATTTATTGAATAAGATAAAGTTTTGAATTTTCTATTTACTAATAACTTAAATGAAAGTAGTTCATCGTATCCTTTTTTAGCTTTCTTTCTCTTCAGTAACATTATCCAAATGGTTCTTGATTATTGTTTCTATCTCTTGCAGATTTTAAATAATCTGTTGCTACAAACGCCGGGATCCATGTAATAAGTATTATTTGATAATTATCAGATAAATAGCATGGTAATAATAGTATTGTTGAAAACATAATTATTTCAATTAATGCTGCTATATAATTTTTCATATTTATATTTTTATTGTTAAGATTTTTTACATGTATTTTAGTATTTAGGGCAGCGACAAATTAAACAGGAATTGCATCCATTATCATTTAAAGTTCATCTGCCCTTTTTACTAGTTATATATTTTGCAATTAGTTTTTTATAAGTATTAATTATCAGTTATTTATTCTTTGGTAAAGGTAACTATACACCATTGTTATGTGTAATTAGTAGTGAGTAATATTTGTTATACTTCTTACAACTTCTAGGTCTTTATGTTTATATAAAACAACTTCTATATTTTTGTGAATATTAAGGCTGAAACATCTATTAAGACCTATAATAACATCTTCACCTTGTAATTTTAAAATAGCAAAAAACCAAGGATTTCCTTCGTAGTAATAGAAAGATTCTACATTTGCACTTATTTCACCTGTATCTGTATTGTTATTAAGCC
>NZ_JABSST010000147.1 GCF_013213975.1 Winogradskyella sp. | reverse complement strand
AGCCCCATAGTCTATTTAATTTATATATTGCAATATTACGATTAATATTTAATTATTGCATCCGGTTACCTAACAAATACTTTCTTTTAAGTATTCCTTAACATTTACAGTAGGCATTGGTCGTATCTTTAGTGCTCTTAAAAATTAAACACTTAACACAATACAAAATGAAGAAATTATTGCTCTTCGCATTTACGTTAGCCTTAATGTTTTCCGTGAATGCACAGATTGAAACTCCACAACCAAGTCCTATGACAACCATAGAGCAAAAGGTTGGGTTAACAGACGTTACCTTAGAATACTCACGTCCTAGTATGAAAGGAAGAACGATATTTGGTGATTTAGTCCCTTATGGTAAAATGTGGCGTGCTGGTGCCAATAAAAATACTATCATCACTTTTAGTGATGATGTTATTATAGGTGGTAATGCATTGAAGGCGGGTTCTTACGCTATTTATATTTCCCCAAATGCAGAATCATGGGATGTTAATTTCTATACAGAGACTAATAATTGGGGTACTCCTCTAGATTGGGATGAGTCTAAAGTAGCTGCGAAGGTGTCGGCAAAAATTTATGAAATGCCAATGAATGGAGCGCCCTGGACCATTGGATTTGATGACTTAACAAATAGCTCTGCAAATATTGGTTTTATCTGGGAGAAAACATATGCAACGGTAGCTTTTGAGGTGCCTACAGCAACAAAGGTTGCAGCCTCTATTAATCAAGTAATGTCTGGTCCTTCGGCTAATGACTATTATGCAGCTGCAGTTTATAATTTATCTGAAGGTAAAGATTTAGATAAGGCAATGATGTGGATTGATAAAGCGGTTGAAATGACTGATGAGCAACCACGTTTCTGGTATTTAAGACAACAGTCGTTAATACATGCTGCTAATGGTGACAAGAAAGGTGCTATTGCAGCAGCTAAGAAATCTTTGGAAGGTGCAACAGCTGCAGGTAATGCAGATTACGTAAAAATGAATGAAAATTCGTTGAAAGAATGGGGAGCTATGTAATTTGCTCCTGATAATATTAATTTAAAGCGCATTCATTGAATGCGCTTTTTTTATTTTTTCTGAATTAGATATGCAATACACATGACTATAACACAACCTATTAAATTAAGCCAGAGATATGGCAGATTAATGATGTCAGCATTATCTAAGAAAAACAGCGCAATTATTAGGACTTGTGTAATTAATGCAGCAGTAAATACAGCATTTCCTTTTATGTGTTTAAAAAAGAAAGCTAATAAAAATATACCCAATACATTACCGTAAAAAATTGACCCAATAATATTAACTAATTGGATAAGGTTTTCCGCTAAATTGGCAAAGCATGCAATAATAATAGCAATAATTCCCCATCCAAATGTAAACCACTTGGTCATGTTTACCATATGCACATCTCCTTTATCTTCTTTAAGATTTCGTCCATATAAATCAATAGCAGTAATAGTGGCTAGAGCATTAATTTCAGATGCCGTAGAGGACATTGCGGCAGATAATATTACCGCCAACAGCAGTCCAATTAATCCTGTTGGTAAATGGTTGAGAATAAACCGAATAAACATATAATCACGGTCATTGGTTTTAGTATCTTTAGCTGCATCTTTATAGAGGTTGCTTAGTTCGCTAGTTTTCTCCTTAAACGCAGCACTTTCAGGATTTACACTTAATTTATTCAATGCTGCCTGAAGTTGGTTATATTCGGACTCATATTCAGGATCTATAGCCTTCTTAATTAAAAATTTTGATTCTGATCTATATGTTTTCTCAATACTATCAATAGTGGCTAATTTGGTTTTTAAGTCACTGTTATTATTCTTAGCATATGCCAAACTTAGACGTTGTTTTTGATCAAAAAGTTCAGCCTGTTTATCCTGAAGTGCTCTATATTCATTGCCATACTCAGAGGCTAAAACGGTCTGAGTAGATTGATCAATAAAATTTAAAGGTGAAGGATTGAATTGATAAAAAATAAATACCATAACCCCTACAAGAAGGATAAAGAATTGCATCGGAACTTTTAATAGACCATTGAATAATAGACCCATTTGTATTTCTTTCATAGATCTACCAGATAAATAACGTTGCACCTGACTTTGATCAGTTCCAAAATAAGAAAGCATTAAAAAAGTACCTCCAATTAAGCCAGTCCAAACGGTATATCTATTTTCTAAATCAAAAGAAAAGTCAAGTACTTGCATTTTTCCTGTAGCACCCGCTATGTCAATGGCATCGGTAAAAGATACTTCATCAGGAATTAAGTTAATTATAATTACTAATGCAGCAATCATTCCAGAAAATATGACGAACATTTGCTGTTTTTGAGTCACAGTTACCGCCTTAGTTCCCCCAGAAACCGTGTAGATAATGACTAATACTCCAATGATAATATTTAAGGTGATAATGTTCCACCCAAGTACTACAGATAGAATAATCGCTGGAGCGAAAATGGTGATGCCTGCTGCCAATCCGCGCTGAATTAAAAACAAAATAGCAGTTAAACTTCTTGTTTTTAAATCAAACCTATTTTCAAGAAACTCATAGGCTGTATAGACTTTTAGACGATGATAAAGTGGAATAAATACG
>NZ_JABSST010000146.1 GCF_013213975.1 Winogradskyella sp. | reverse complement strand
CATGCACGATATAAGTGTCGGCTACATACTCTGAGTATTTATCTGTATTGTCAGAATTCCAGAGATCTTCATAAAAGTTCAATGCAATTTGTTTGTTGATTTCTTCTTGAGATGTTGCGATTTGAGGTTCAATTCTGGCGTCTATTTGGGCAACGCTAAAGGACACCGAAATAAGTAAAACAAATACGATAAGATATTTTTTCATAATACTAAAATTTAGAAGGATTTATGTTCGTGTAGATTGAAATTCTGAAGGTATTTTATAGATATAGTAGGCGTTTATGAGGTATAGAATATTAATAAGAGGCGCTATGACTATAACTTGATTCCATGTTATCAATCCTATAAAAACGCTAGTAAATAGTAGGGTAGCACCTATTGAAAGTAGGATAGCAACATACCGAAGCCACGGTTGTAGTATATGAGCCTTTAGGTATAAAAGTGTTATGCCCAAAAAGAATATTACATTACCAAAAATAAAGGTGATTGTTGCTATTTGGTTTGCCATATTAGCCAGTTCAAAAGGGGTGTTTTCATATCCGCCTAACATAATAGGGTAGGTGAGTAAAACTATAAGTTGCCCTACCGAAATAATGGTCCAGCTCATACTTTTCCAATACATCATAAAATAAATCGCACCAATAAGCATTAGGGTCATTACTAAAAATTCGGCTTTCCAGTGGCCACCATACATGGCCCAATTGTCGTTTATATATTGAAATCGTTCTTCTAAATTTTTTGGTGCATTTTGTTGTAAGTAGATATAAATACCGATGACCACATTAATCATTAGGGAACTTAATATCCATAAGTTTTTAGCTGTTTTCATATTGAGTAGTAACCCATAATATGACATGAAACTAGCTATTACTGCAGGTGGCATCAATCACGTATCTCCCAAAAATTATCAGATATGTAACATGGCTTTTAAAGCCCTTTTAAATAAAGGGTTTTAACAGAAAATAAATAGCTTAATTAAGCGAATTGAACTGCGTTATGAAGAATATTTAGAAGGGTTTACACCAAATTTTTGGGTAAAGCATTGGGTAAAATAAGACACGCTATTAAAGCCACAGCTATATGCCACTTCAGATACGTTTAAATTATTGCCAGCCAGTAAATCTGCTGCGCGTTGTAATCTTACATCGCGTATAAATTCACTTGAAGAAAAATTAGTCAATGCTTTTAGCTTTCGGTGCAATTGCATGCGACTCATTCCTATCTCTTTTTGAAAACGTTCAACGGTAAATTCAGGATTAGCAATGTTGGCATCAACAAGCTCAAGTGCTTTTTTAAGGAATGCCTCTTCTTTAGATTGAATGGTGATTTTAGAAGGAGATAAGGTTAGTGTTTGCGCATATTTTTCTTGTAATTTTTGTCGTTGAGAAATCATATTCTCTACTCTTATAAATAGCTCTTCATTATCAAAAGGCTTTACCAAAAAGTCGTCAGCTCCTGTTTTTAAACTTTCTAATTTGGTGTCTCTATCGGCTTTTGCAGTCAACAAAATTACTGGTATATGACTTGTATTCTCATTATTCTTTACCGCTTCGTTTAATTGGATACCATCCATTTCTGGCATCATTAAATCTGTAATAATAAGATCTGGTACTGCTTTAATAGCAAGCTCTAAACCTTTTTTACCATTAATAGCATTAAGCACCTTGTAGTTGTCTTTAAGAAGGTTTGAAATATGTGCTCTTAAATCTGGATTGTCTTCAACCACCAGTATTTGGGTTTTAGATTCGTCTGTAGCTTCAACATTCGTATCAATAACTCGAGTTGCTCTTTGTCTTGGTTCAATCTTAGAGGTGGCTGAAGGTGATATTAAATATTCATTAGCATAAGAGGCTTTATCAAAAGGAAATTCAAAAGTAAACGTAGCGCCTTTGCCTTCTGCACTGTTTATGGTAATATCTCCTTTATGCAGTTGTGCTAATTCTTTGGCTAATGTTAAACCGACTCCTGTTCCGGCTGTATGAACTGTATTGCTTTTACTTTGGTAAAACCGATTAAAAAGTTGTTTCTGATCTTCTTCGGAAATGCCTTTTCCAGTATCGCTTACCGCAATAGCTAATCTTGTGCCTTGTTGTTTTGCAGTAATGGCAACTTCGCCTTCTGTTGAGGTGAATTTAAAAGCATTTGACAATAAGTTATTGATGATTTTTTGCACTTTATCACCATCAAAATAGGCAAGATCAGGGACTTCATTTAATTCGGTAATCAGACGAATATTCTGGGCATAGGCAAGTGACTCAAAGGAGGCGCAAATCACATGGAGAAACTTGTTAAGATTGTCTTCCGAGATAACCAATTCTAAACTACCAGCTTCTAGTTTAGACAGTTCTAATAATTGGTTGGTAAGATCGGTAAGTCGTGTTGCATTTTGTTGAATGATATCTAAACTGTCAAGTGCATCTTTGTTTAATTCTTCTTTTTTAAGTTGTTGTAGTGGACTTAATATTAAGGTCAAAGGGGTACGAAATTCGTGTGAAATGTTGGTGAAGAAATTCGTTTTTACCTCATCTAATTCTTTAAGCTTTGCGTTAGCTTTATTTTTTAATTGATACCTGTTATAAATCACAGCTATTAATAGTGCCAGTAA
>NZ_JABSST010000145.1 GCF_013213975.1 Winogradskyella sp. | reverse complement strand
CCAAATCTAAATCAATTCACACTTAACCAACTAAACAAAAAGCATAAGGAAAAGCAAATAAAAAATCTTTTCACAGACTATAATGACACTATAGTTCATAGGTCTGTGCACCCTAATTATGTGCAAAGACTATGGGCTAAATTCATGATTCGAGAATTGGGGCTTCCTATTTCCGTCGATGCCCTTTACTTTATAAGGCAAGAATCTGTTAATTATCTTGAAAAAAAGCTGGGCAAAGAGGTTGATGAAATTCCATATCAGGTCCAACAAGAAGAAATTTCTAAAAGACTTATTAATGATGATATTATTTCAATTGAAAATAAACCGTCTTTTATAGAGCTTTTTGAAGATGCTGATGTTAAAGCTGAGGCTAGTGTACAATATTTAGACCAAGATGTCATTGACACTATTAAATATTTTAAATCCAATGGTGGTAAAGTTTACTTGGTGTCTGACTTCTACGGCTCAATTTCATTGTTTAAAAAACTTCTCAATCATCATGGCATTGTAGACTTATTTGATGGTATTTATAGCTCGGCATCTCTGGAAAAAAGTAAATATCGAAATTCTATTTATGCTCCCTTAATTTCTGAGCTAGGATTTAACCCAGAAGATATAATGATGATAGGTGATAATCAAAGAAGCGATTATGACAATGCGATTAAAAATGGCTTAAACGCCTATCTCCTGCCTCATAAAAAATATTTAAGGAAGAATAAATTAAACAATTTTGGAAACGATAAAAAGCGATTAAAATATATCCTTAACAGCATTTATAAAAAATGTAAATGTCGTTCGGCGATTCCTTTTACCGAATATGCGATATTCTACCATATTTTTGCTGAACGGATTTATGAAACCGCTAAGCGAAAAAACATAAAAAACTTATTTTTTCTTTCTCGTGAAGGCCAGTTTTTAAAGAAACTTTTTGATTCGTATCAAGAATTTTCATCAATCGACTCTAGCAAAAAAATTAAAACACATTACTTAAAGATTTCAAGACACGCGGCGCTTCAAATGTCTCTGAAAGATATTAATGACGAGCCGTTTACGTTTTTGAGCAAAAAGTATAGTAATCTTTCGGCGGGTGACTTTTTAATCGCTGTGAATTGTCCAGACGATATTCAAAATACAATATTAAGTGAATTACAAATTGATGGTAGTTTACCAGTTGAAGGTTTCTTTTCTTCGACCGTTTTTGAAAACTTAAAAAAGAATAAGACGTTTATTGACTACTATGACAAACATAGGCTTGAAAGCAGTAATGCATTTAAAACTTATATAAACTCTTTTGGAGCCAATATTGAAGCTGAAGGTATTCATCTAGCAGATATAGGCTGGGGTGGAACAATGCAAGAGGCTATTTACACATTTTTTGAAGAAAATATTTCTGTCACAGGGTATTATCTTGGGTTGAATGAAATTTACGACATACAACCGCTAACCCAGCGTTATGGTCTTAATTTTTCTATTATGCCTTATCCAGATTATAATGACCATATCATTATGGCAAACATGCAGTTGTATGAACAATTTTCTGCTGCAGATCATGGAAGCGCATTAGATTATAGTTTAGATGCTAAAGGCTTTACCTTAGAATATCATAAACCTGAGGAAAAATGGCTCTACGACACCCATATTAAGGACCATCAAGAACAAATGATCGGGCTTCATAAAGAGCTTTTACTCAGCTTAAACTCATTGTGTTATTCTCATGGCATGCTACAAAACGCAATGTCTAAAATAGCCTTAAAAGTAGGTGTGTCTCAAAATAATAGAAAACTGAAATTCTTAGAAACTTTAAGCCAAGGGTTTTATCAAAACGTGGGCACTAATCAAGTTGGTATTTCTTATCAACCACCAAAGATTAAGAGTCCGGTAGGTATGCTAAAAAGTTTTCTTATTACGCCAGAAAAATACTTTAGATATTTAGTAAAAGTAAAACCAATGCTATACAAAAAGAACAAGCTGTTAGCAATGTTGTTCCCTATGTGGATAATTTATTTTTATTACAGGTTTAATAAGGCCTTAAGATTCAATATGATAAATCGTTTTTTTCTTCTAAAATACAACGCCTTTAAGTAACAGTTTAGCGGAAATTTAGGTCGATTAACGATTTGACATAAAAACCTTAGTTTTAGTGGCATTTTGGCTAAGTAGGACTTTTGGCCTTGAGGTTGTTATATAGGTGTGCATTAATTGTTATTATGGATAGAAATTACGCTGTTAAATTTGTCTTGGTGTGCTTTTGCTTAATTTTTTCCTGCAGTGAAATTGATGATAACACTGCAGCTGTAAGCGCAAAAACCAATCCAGACAATATTGTGATTACTCAGAATTCAGTTCAACAGATTTATATTTTGAGTAATGATAATAATCTACCTCAAACAGGAAGTTTATCCGTTACCAATCCGACATTAGGAGTTCTACAAGTCAACGACAACAATTCACCGGATAACCCAAGTGATGATTTTGTGATTTATAGTGCTTATCCTAATACAATTGGTAACGATTCATTTCAATATACGGTATGTGATAATTTTGGAAGTTGTAAAACAGAGAATGTAACTATCAATATAACATCGTTGTCTGTAGTACATGAGTTTGGAGAAAATTCACCGCATGCTACACTTTCTGAATACAACTTTTTTAGTGGAGACTTGAAAAATTTAAACCCAACATTTGGAGTTGTGCCCTATGACTTAATAACACCTTTGTTCTCTGATTACGCTAAGAAAAAACGATTTATTTGGATGCCAAATGGTGTAAGAGGAAATTATAACGGTGATCATTCCCCTTTAGAATTACCAACAGGTACAATTCTAATCAAAAACTTCTTCTATAATAACGTTCAGCCAAGTAATGAAACAAGACTTATCGAAACACGTCTTATGT
>NZ_JABSST010000144.1 GCF_013213975.1 Winogradskyella sp. | reverse complement strand
TATTAAATTTGGTAGAATTTTGGTTGGCTTCGTCATATGTTTGCTAACGTGTTCGTGTATGGTTTGTGAAAGCTATTGGGACAGATTAGTTACACGAAAATTTATGAAATTAAAAGTAAGAAATTTTTGTGTATGCCTGCTGGCATGAATTATACACGTTGTTAGCTACTGTTTTTTATTCAGCTCGTATTCCAATCGTTTTTCGAAATACTCATTTTTCCCAAAGTAATATGACTCTATAAAATCAACAACAGAATTTTCGTCTTTAAAGTTCAGTTCAAAATCTCCAGGACCTGGTCCAGGAACCCAGTCCCAACAGACTAACTGATATTGATTCTTTTCAAACCATAACATCATAGTTGGGCAGTCCGAAGTAATTTCCGATTTGGTTTCTCCATTTTTATCCATTGTAACGACAGGAATAGTTTTGTAATTTGGAATTGAATTTCCAGAAATCCCAGTTTTTTTCATAATATGACATCTCTTGCTATTATAAGACAGAATCATTCCTTTACTTTCAAGTCTTTTTATATTCGGGTTACTTAACAATTGAGTCGGTTTAAATTGTAGCTAACGGTTTTGTGTATGATTGGTTGCGGGAAAGGACGCAAGTCATTTTCCGCCGTAACCGAAAGATAATTAATAAGATTGAATTTCCGAGTAGGAAATTCAGCCGCAATTAATTATACACGGTGTTAGCTACAGTTTTTTATATTCAATTTTTTCCGCTGTCATTATTTTCTCGACTCGTTTAATTAAATTCGAAATTGTTGAATCGGCAAATAATTCAATTAGCAATATATAAATCAGTCCGAAAATCGGAAGAACGAAAATCATAAGACTTCTATTAAATCCGTTTGAGATTGTTTGATAAACAGCAATAACAATTGTTAGTGCAATAAAGAAAACAGCAAACCAAAAATGAAGATTATATGTCATTCCGTTTTTCCTTTTCAGAATCAGCTTACTTTCAGTTCCGTCGCTATTTGAATTAACCGATTTTAAATTCAGTTTTACAAGAGGACCTAAATTCGGTTCTGTGTATAGCATTGAAAATGTATTAGAAAGGTCAAATCCACCATCATCAGAATATTCTCCAGAAATATTATTCCGTTTATTAAATGTCTTGCGTTTTATTTCAGTTCGGATTATTTCATTCAGCCGATTTGCTCCATCTTTTATTCTATATTCAACTATTTTTTCTTTCAACGATTTGGTTGGTTTAAATTGTAGCTAACGGTTTGGCTATGATGCGTTGCGGGTGGCGGTTTGCGAAGCGTTGCTCGTCTTTTCAACCGGTGCGTAGCAAACAGCATGACGCAAACGTTCATGTTTCTATTTAACTTTCAATGTAATAATATTTTCCAATTGAACCGAGCGAGTAGCTATGCATTATAGGTGGTGTTGTATGCAGTTTTTATTCTGAATCACTATCATATGGCACAATTGCAGTGATCCAACCATCAATTTCAATTTTATTGTCTGATATGTGTTCCTTTGTATTTAAATCGAATCTTCTAAAATGATTATTGCTTACAACTATAAAATTATCATCTCTAATGGATAGGGTATACAAATTTGGTATATCAGTCTCTAGAATAAATTCATCTTGTCCTGTAGTTTCATTTATACTCATAATAGGATCTGTTTGACCATTATATACATAATATTTTTTTGAGTTATAAATAGCGATATCACTAATAGGAGTATTTTCTACAGGTAACGAGGAGCTAACAAATGTTCCATCTTTTGTAATTTTTACAATTTGTCCGTAAGTTGAATAGTATATATGATTATCAGATATAGCAATACCTTGTGTTCTTATATTATCTATTGTTGATATTACTTCTCCGTTATCTGGGTTAAGTTCGTAAATAGGATTGTGAGTTACGATTCCATCGTTCGTATCGATTGAGCGTGCTCCTCCTAACCACAATGAGCTTCCGTCAAAACCTAACGCATGAGGTGAGCCATTTGGGTCAGGTAAAGGTAAAATGTTTTCAATAATTGATTCAGTCTCATTATATAAGTATATTCCTGAATTTCCATAAGATGGGTGTACAAGTATCCACCATTTTATATCATTATTTTCAGAGGTGGAATTTTGCTCCAAAGTAAAATCTAGAGGTTCATTATTACAAGAAAAAAATGTGATTAAAATAAATGCTAGGGCTAAAATAAATTTGGATGTTTTCATGAATTAGTTTTCGCATTGGGATCAACAATTATGCCAGAAAGTACAAGATTAGGTCAAATTGCATACAACGTTTTGGGTATGTTGTCGTAGCTGACATTTGGAAGCTATGCAATATACCCATTGTTACCTGCTGTTTCTTTTATTTATTATTGATTTCAGATTATTCCAAAATCCTTTGTTTTTAAATTCACTTTTAGGAGTTGTATTGTCAATTCCATTTTTTAAAGTTCCATCTTCATTATGAAGTTTTTTTAATCTAATAATTTCTTGTTTTAAAAACTCATTAAAGTTCGTCCAAGAATTCAAAACTCTGAATTTATTTCTATCAGTTCGAATAACTTTGTTTGTTGATTTATCAATTAAAACTAAAGAACCATCACCGAAATAGCTTCCAAAAAAGAAATGTTCGGAGTTTGTGTTCTTTGGTCTTTCATAGATGTTTTTTGTACTTAAATCGAAAGGTTGACGAGCATTTATTTCCGATTTTCTATCGTAGCTTGTTCTTCTTCCATTTAAACTCAATGTGGTATTGAATAATTTTAATCCGTTACATAGTTTTAAAAATTCTGAATAATCTTTCGGCAATTCAATATCCAGTTTTGATTCAATTTCCCTTATTTCACTAATTTCAAGCCCTTTGTAAATAGAATGCAACCAAGCTAAAGGTGCGATGTGAGGTGCTTTTCCAATAAGTTTCGTTCCGTTTTCTTGAACTATAGAACCATATTTTTCGTATGGCTTTAATTCAGAAATTATATAGTTGTAAATATCGTTCATTCAGATTGCAGGTAATGTATAAGCGTATGAACTAGCTTGAGCGTGATTTG
>NZ_JABSST010000143.1 GCF_013213975.1 Winogradskyella sp. | reverse complement strand
AAAAATAATGTTGAATAAATAAAAACTACTGGCAACAATGGCTATAAATAATTGCTTTTACAGGCTCATCCTGAAAATTCCTGCGGTATTTTCAGCTTGTCGTGTACTTGCAAAAGTCCGTACCAACCCACGCAACTGTTCATGGCCGAGACCGTTGAGCATAATGCGAAAAAAAAGCAGTGAATGAACTGAAAACCATAAGAGAATACTACAGACCGATTCAACCAACAGTTTCGGCTAACGATAACGAAATAAGTTATCAGGAAAGTAAGCCAAATAAGGAAATCGAGAACCTTATTTATTGCTTTTGGCAACTTAAAACACAAAAACCCTTAAATAGCGATTATAATTACCGAGTGGTTTCTGACGGTTGTATTGATATATTTTTTGACCACAAGCAACCGACTGAAAATTTTGTGATGGGATTTTGCCGAAAGTTCATTCAGTTTCCAATCGGAAAAGATTTTGATTTTATTGGCATTCGGTTTTTACCCTCTGCTTTCACACATTTGTTCGGAGTTGATGCCAAGACTTTAAGCAATCAATCTCAAGAATTGAACAAAATTTTGCCCAACTTTTCAGAGTGGATTAATTCAAAAATCAAACCAGCGGATTCATTTGAAAATATCACAAAAATCCTAAATGAAAAGTTAATCGAATTTTCAAAATTGCAAAATATTAGCTACGACCATCGTTTTTTGGATTCGTTAAATCTGATTTTCAAAAGAAATGGGTTTTTGGACACCGAAAAAGACCTTAATACAGGAATAAGTCCGAGACAACTTCGCAGAATTTTCAACTTTTATATCGGTACAACTGCAAAATCTTTTAGTAATGTTGTGCGTTTTCAGTATATTTTAAATGCAAAACCTTCAAAACAAAGTCTAAAAGAAAACAAACTGTACTTTGATGTTGGATTTTTTGACCAAGCTCATTTCATCAAAAATTTCAAAACATATTATGGAGTAACACCTTCCGAAGCCTTCGGCTAAGTTTGTCCGATTTTTACAATTCCTCGGCTTATTGTCAACCTAAATTTGTATGAACAAAATTATTGACAATGAAAGCATTACTATTAACCGTGTTTGTTCTTACAGTAGGTTGGACAAATGCACAAACAACAAAAAAGATGAAACTTAACGCGGGAATCATTACAGAAAAATTACAAGAAACCAAGAAATTCTACACTGAGATTTTGGACTTTGGAGTCAGCTTTGAAAATGAATTTTATATATTGCTTCACACACCTGACCAATCGGCAGAAATCAGTTTTTTACAACCAAATCACCCAAGTCAAAAACCCATTTTCCAATCGGAATTTAATGGAAAAGGAGTGTATTTGACCATTGAAGTTGAAAACGTGGATGAAGTGTACAAGCAACTAAAAGAAAAGGGTATCCAGATGGTAATCGAAATCCGAGATGAACCTTGGGGTGACAGACATTTTGCTATCAAAGACCCAAACGGAATTGGAATTGATATTGTTACTTATACAAAACCCGAAGAGTAAAGCACTATACACAAGACCGTTAGCAACAAGCTCAAAAATCAACCCTGGAATTTGAAATTATTAATCTCATTATTAGTCATTCTTACCTTATCATCTTGCAATGACAATCGGAATGAATTAGAATCTGAATATCAGAGGTGTATTAATCACAAAACCTTTGATAGAGGAATTCTTTATCCATTAGAAACGTCCGAATCAGATATTTCGAATTCGGTAAGTGTTTTTGATTCAATTCAAACGTTCGAATACTACTTGCAAAAAGCTGGACAATTAACGGAAATAAATAAAAAGGGATATTTGAATTTAATCGCTGACATTGAACAAGCTGAATATCTAAAAAAAGAATTTCAGGATTTTAATTCAAAAAATTATTTCATTGAGAATAATTTAATGACGGCTCTGTTCTTTGAGGAATTATTTTATGACTGCGCAATGAGTTCATTTAAGAATCAGATACACTACCAATTTATTCTTGACACAAAGGATAAGGTTCAATTGAATTCCTATGCGAATAAAGAAATATTGACTGAATTAATTGATAAAGTGGAATTTGACAGCGATACGCAAAGGTTAATAGTAACATATTTAATTTATAGCAATTTAAATTGGAGATATGAAATGGGATAAAAGCCAGTTGCTAACAATGGCTATAATTCATTGCTTTTTTATAGCAAAACCCAAAATTAGTTTAACTTTAAACGGCTGGATTTCTACGGTCGAAAATTCCGCTGGAATTTTCAACGCAACGAAATCATAGCCGAGACCGTTGCCAGTAATATGAAAAAAATACTGTTGATATTGATAATTCTGACTTTTTTTGGTTGTAATAAAAAAGAGAAAAACCTGAATTCTGTAAAAACGAAAGCCAAAACTGAACTGACCGTGAAAAGTGAAACAATTTTTTGGCTTGATACAATTTCAAATGATAAATTCTTGAAAATCTATTCAAAACCCGAAAATGAGTGGCAAAATCTGACAGCTGAATTTGGAAACAAAAACAAGAAATATAAAATTAACTTAAAGACAGAAGAATACGGAATGCTCGGAATTCCTTTCACAAATCAAATTGAATGGATTACAGAAAAAAGTTTTGCATTAATAAACGGTTGCGGAACGAATTGCATGTATGTTTTGATTTTTAATACAGAATCGGAAAAACCAATCGTAATGCCAGTCGAATATTATCCCGAAATAGACTACGCGGATTACATAACAGACAATCCGAATTTATATATTGCTGTTGATCAAAACAATGATAATTCCTTAAATCTAATAATTATTGAAACTGATAGCCAAAAAATGGATAAAGTAAATTTACCAAAAGACTGGAATCGTGGAATTGGTCAAATCTATAGTATTATTGACAAAATTGAAATCAAGAATTCAAAAATTAAGATTGTTCAATACCAAGAAAATGGAATGAAAAAGGAACTGAATAAAACATTAACGCTGAAGTAAATACTACTGGCAACAATGGCTATAATTCATTGCTACTACTCACCTATTTCCAAAATTAGTTTAACTTTAAACGGCTGGATTTCTACGGTCGAAAATTCCGCTGGAATTTTCAACGCAACGAAATCA
>NZ_JABSST010000142.1 GCF_013213975.1 Winogradskyella sp. | reverse complement strand
TCTTAATGTTTTACAACGTTACTGCTAAAAATCGTAGAAACGGTTTGGTTGGCTAGGTCTATGATTTTTAGCTTTTGTTGGGCTTAGTTTTTTAATTCTATTTCATGAATATTTTCTGGAGCACACGATCCACTTATTATTTTATCTCCTTTTATTCTGTAAACTTGGTTAGGGCTATTCATTAGAGAATCACTGAATTCGGGAAGTGCAACTTTTATGTAACTTTTGTTTAATTCAAATTTAAAATCTGCATTATTTGTATTCACAAATTGAATCTTGTAATTGGTCTTATCAGTTTTATCAATATTATTTATTACAAACGTTTCTTCAAAGGTTTCATATCTACAACCTCCGCAACCATCACAGTCCTGATTAAAGTTACAACCAAGCATAAGAATAGTAAAACTGAAAATTAAAGTGGAATTATTTATTTTTAAATATTTCATATTCTAATTAAGCCCAACGTGTTTGTGTATGATTTCGTTGCGTGTTTCAGCATTAAAATTAGCAAATAATCACAGATAGAAAATTCCAGCGGAATTTTCGTAAGTAAGCCTTTACTTGCAATGAATTATACACATTGTTGGCAGTAGTTATTATTTGGAATCATTTCAGTTTTGTTTCTGTAATTTTATCATTTCCATAATACAGTGTTCCGCTTTTTATGAAATCAGATGTCAGATAAAAATATATCAAGATTCTGCTGTCATTTATAACTTTTGGTTTAAAATGAAAAACGTGTTTATCTGGAAATTCAGGACTACCCAAATTTATCGGAATTTTTATTCCGCTTACACCATCAATTTTGTAGTCCAAATATGTGTCCTTGATATTTGGGTCATAAGTCTCTTGCATTTTACTCGTTTCCTTTGGTTTCGTGTTGGTCACTAATTCAAATCGAGAATAATTATTCTTATCGTCCGCTATAAAAATATCTAAAGGCCGATATTGAAGTTTTGGTTTTTCACTAACGAGATAAAATTTATTAGGGTCAAACTCTCCTTTTTTAAGGTCAAGATTTTTTATGTCCACTTCTAAAACTGTAATTCTAAAACCATTGAGTATATCGATATAGGTTTTCGGATATTTACCTTTTAGTTTATCATTCTTCACGAATTCAATCTCTACAGAGTCTTGTTCGATTGTGGTCTTTTGAGCATAAGATTCGAAAGACAATAAGACTGTAAAAATTCCAATTATAATTAGAGATTTATAAGTTTCTAATTTGGACATACTTTATTTTAATTTGTATTCAGGGCTCGCTTTTCTAATTACTGCCAACGTGTTTGTGTATGATTTCGTTGTGGAATCATCCGCAGGATTATTCCGCTTAGAAATCAGCCGTTGATTTATACTTTTATTTTGGTGTGGTACAAAACCACAATGAATTATAGCCATTGTTGGCATTAGTTTTCTTCTTTATTCATCTCTAAATATCCTCTTGGGTCAAAATATGGTCGGATATATGATATTGAATCATTCCTAAATTTAATGTGGTCTATTACAGGAATTATTAAAGAATCCTTTGGGAAGCCAACATTAAAAATCAAACAAGAATTATTCTTTTCTGAGACGATTGATTCAAGTTTTAATTCTGCATCCTTAAATGAAAGAGCAATTGCACCTAAAAACTGTCGAACTTGGCTTTCCCCAATAATACTTTCATTTAGTAGTGGTCCTTCAAAAACAACATCGCTAGTTAAAGGAATAGATTTAACATTATTAATTTTAAGTCCCTTAAAATATAATTCTACGATTTCTGTATTGCTATTATCAATTACAGGCACTTTTTCATGCTCCTTACAAGAAACAGTTAAAATCAGTAAAAATAAAAGTTTATGTAGTTTCATATTTTTCAAATTAATGCCAACGGTCTCGGCTATGCGTAGTTGTGTGGATTAGCGATTAACTTTGCAAGTACACACCAAACTAAAAATCCGCGAGGGTTTTCAGAAGTGAGCGAGAACAAGCAATTACTTATAGCCAATGTTGGCATTAGTATTATTATTTTAACTTCAATCAAATAGTCAAATTACAAACTACAATTGCCATTCGCAAAATCAGTATTATTTAATGGATTAAAACCATTACTGGTTAATTGTATCAATTGACCATTGTAATCATCATAAATATTTATAATTAGTTGAAGAATTCCGCATAAATCTATTAATGATTCGTTAGCACCAACCCTAACAGTTCCATTAACATAAGTTATATTACTTAAGGCATCTATATTAGTTATTAGGCTATTTCCTGTAATGATGATTTTGTTTTCAACGTGATTTATATTTTGTAATCCATCGATATCTGTAATTTCATAATTTTGATGAATTTCCAATTCATTTTCGATGTTAGTAATACCTTCTAAACCGTTTAGATTATTCAAAGAAAAGTTGTTTCTTATTTTAAGTGAATTTAGGCTGGAAGTAACATTTCTCAAACCATAAATACTTTCTAAAGCAAAATTTTGAGTTATATCGATATTTGTAGTGTTGTTAAGGTTTTCCAAACCATCAATATTTTCTAACGCACTAGCATTACCATCATTGCTAAAGAAAAACAAATTACCTGCAAATGTAAGGCTTTGTAAACCGTTTAAATTAGTCAACAAGGAATTTTCAAAAATTTTAAAAGTTTCTCCGATACTTTCAAGATTTTCTAACCCTTCTAAATTTTCCAAATAGCTTCCAGAAAGATTCAATTCTTTACCTATTGTTATTAAACTACCTAATCCATTCAAATTGCGTAATTGCTCATTACCACTTATTGATACATCCTCTTCCACACTAGTAATATTATTAAGCCCTATTAAATCAGTTATTGCGTTATTGTCAACAATGCTTATATAATTAACAGAGGTTATGTTTGTTAATGAAGATAAATCTTGTAAACTTGGATTGTTTTCTATTTCTATTGTCTCAACAGAATTTATGTTTTGCAGACCTGTTAGGTCGTTTAAAAATGTATAATATATTGCTAGTCTGCCATTGACAGTTGTAATGTTTTGTAAGCTGCTAATGTCATTAATTGCTCCATTAAGTATTAATGAACCATTTATTACTGCATAACAATCACTATTAAATGAATTTACCTCTTCTTGACTTTCAAAAATTAAGTCTCCTTGGAAAATTTCACTTGCACAGTCATTATTTTCGTTATTACTGTCAGAGGAACAGCTATTGATTAATAAATGGACAATTCCAATAATTAATATTATAATCGTTTTTTTCATTTCAATAAAATAGTTTAATGATTTGTCAATATTACTGCCAACGGTTTTGTGTATGGCTCGTTGCGGAAAATCAGCTATGATTTTCCGCCGTAACCGAAAGATAACAAATTGCAATGAATTCTGGATTAGGAATTCAACCGCAATGAGCTATACACGTTGTTAGCCACTGGTTTTATATTAAATAAAATGTTAATTAGAATTGTCTTGG
>NZ_JABSST010000141.1 GCF_013213975.1 Winogradskyella sp. | reverse complement strand
TACTCCCCACCTGAAGGATTGGTCATCCGCCAGGTTTCACTTACGGCATTGGTCAGCACAGCAGACTCCGCCTCATAACGTGTCGTAGATCCGCCGTTACCATTATTAGGAGTGCTTACCACCAATACTTGCTGTACATCTGTTGCAGCATCATAATTTGAATCCCCTGCCTGAGAAGCTGTAATTGTTGTTGTACCTGCCGTTAATATAGTAACTGTACTCCCAGAAATACTCGCCACCGCAGGATTTGAACTTGTATAAGACACAGGTAATCCTGAACTTGCAGTAGCTGTTAGGTTAAAGTCACTATCGCCAACAACTTTTGAATCTAAAGCTCCAAAAGTAATTGTTTGACTATTGGTTGAATTCCCAGAACCCCCTGTAACATCTATATAATCATAGCACGTCCATCCGTCCACATGTTCAATTACCACGCTGTTACTTCCGGCATTCAGATTCATCGTATGACTTACAGTTGATGTCGAGGTCTGACCACCCGATGGTGTGGCATTTATCGTGGTTGCTGAACCGTTCACAATTAATTTAAATACGGGAGAACCTGTATTGGAATAGGCCATTTCAAAATCGTAAGATCCAGCGGATCCCACATTTACCGTAAAAGCCATACTTGCACCCGATACATTGCCTACATAAGCATACTCCCCACCTGAAGGATTGGTCATCCGCCAGGTTTCACTTACGGCATTGGTCAGCACAGCAGACTCCGCCTCATAGCGTGTCGTCTGTGCGTAGCTTGTGTATTGAAAAACACAAAATAAAATTAAAAGTTTCTTCATAGCTGAAAAATTAAATTAGTTAGTATTCTACCAAGAAAAGTTAGCTTATCAAGCTTTACTTTTTATTAGCATGTGCTAAAATTAGCGGTGAAATCACCGTAGAATATCCATTTTGTGTCTTAATTGGTATAAAAAAAGTCTTTTTCAATGGCTTTAAGTGTGGGTAAGGAAAGCGTCTAAACTATAAATTTAAAATTTCAAATGCATCGTGTTTTGGTTGGTATCCTAATATCGATTTTGCTTTTGATATATCTAATAAGTTTTCACGATTATTAGACAAGGCATTAAATATTCCAAACCTCAATTCTTTTGGAGAATTAATAGCAAGAACTACCATTTGGGCAAAATCCTCCACACTGAGGTATACTTTTTTAGCATACACAGGATCCATTGGTGGCTTAGACAAAAGAGTTTTTGATTTGTTATAAGGCAGGGTCCACCCCATTCTAAAGCAAAAACAAGATAAATCATACTCTTCGCTGTAATAACGTGCTAGCGCTTCACCAAATGCTTTTGAACTGCCATACAAACTTGAAGGACAAATAACATCTTCAGATAGAGGCTCGGTCTTCTGACCATTTGCAACATTTACACTACTTGCAAAAAGGACCTTAGACACTCCTGCTCGGCGAGCTGCTTCAAATGCATTATATGCTCCACGAATATTTGGCTCGATCAAAGCATCAAAACCTGAGTCTGGCTCGCGCTGACCAGCTAAATGAATAAGAACATCAATATTTTTTAATGATTCAATAAATATATCAAGATTAGTAATATCTACAGGAATAAACGGGTATTTCCAGTCATTTGGTTTGTTACGACTTGATGTTAATACATCATAACCCATTTTATCTAAAATTTCACAAAGTGATTTACCTACATCACCCGTGGCCCCTGTTACCATTACTTTATTCATAATTAATATATTATTGTCTTACAAAAACTACTTTATCTAAATATACTACTTGCTTTTTACCTAAAAAATCAAATGCTAATCTTGCATCCATTACTGTTTTAGTATTATGAGTATAAGTTACACTGTATGTTTCTGGGTTTTGAGTAAGAGATATTATAGACCCCTCTTTTTCAGAGCTGTCATATATTGTGTTTAAATCTTTTACATCTTTTAGGACAATTTTTAATCCCCCAGAACCACTTTCTGCTGCCCCCATAAAACTAATTTTATAAGTTTGTCCCTTTACCAAATGTAATAAGGTTCTTCCTTTAACACCTTTATAACCATTTTCTGCTGCATAAGTCTGCAAGTACAATTGCCCCTTTTCATTTTCAGGGACACTTACTTTTAGCATACTCGATCCACTAAATACACTCTTACCAAACACAAAATCCTTAGTGATTTTGTCGGAGGATAATTTCCATGCGAAATCAGGGGTAAAAAACTCACCGTTTACAACTTGATTTGTTTTTGGAAACGATTTTGGTTTAACACCGGTTAATTTATCTAATGCAAAATGATTCCATCCAAATTCTGAGTCGAATAAACCAAAAGTTCGCTGGTTATTTTGAATTCCCGTATACCACATATTTCCAATATTATATTTTTTAAATAATACTAAATGATGATCAAACCATTTTCCTAATTCCTCATTACTGCGTTCTGGAAATAACCAACAGCCCCATTCTGTAGTTATAATGGGTATATCAACTCCAATTTTATTTCTCCAATTAACAGCATACATTATTTGTTCTGTAATAGGGCTCTTCCATTTTAATTCATCATCTCCCAATGATTGTGTCCAAAATGCAAAATTAATACCATCGATTTGTTTTGGATTATAAAAATGAATCGCTACGCCAATATTTGGGTCATCATAAAAGCCTTTGTTATCAAAACTATAGGTCATATACTCTTCGGTTACATAAGGATCTAAGAATTCTGAGTCATTATGACCACCCATACTAATTAAAATAGGTCTATCCGGATCAATATCTCTAATGGCTTGTACGGCAGCATTATACAAAGACATGACTTTTACATGATCTTCGTGTTTCTTTTTATCAAAGCCAATTCCTGACGGTTCATTTAATATTTCAAAAACTAAATTACTTGGATAATCTTTCCACGCCTCCGCTAAACTACTCCATTTTTCTGCCAACTCTTTAGCACCGGTTTTAGGATCTTTTGCCCATTTCTTATTTCCCCATAGACATACAACTATTGCTAAATCATTTTTAAGAGCATCTTCAATTTGATCTTTACTTTCTAATCCTTTCTCAAAAATCCTAACTGATTCAAAACCTGCCTCCCTTATTGATTTAAACAGTCCTTCTTCGTACTGTATTTTTGGCCAAACACCCCTTGTAGGAATTGAAATATCCGCATTTACTCCTTTGTGAAGTTTCCTAAAAACGTTCGAATTATTACGGTGTTTTAATATTAATTCTTGAGCTATCCCAAAACTTGAAAAGCCAACAAGAACTGATACAACGAGTACAAATTTTAAATATTCAATTAAACTACTCATTCTTCACTTTTTAAACTATTAATCAATACGTTTCACATATAAATAATACGCTCCAACAATTCTCTTGCCTTTAGCATCGTCAAAAAAAGTAATAATGGATTTTTTACCTGCTTCTAAATCAAAAGTAAATCGAGCTGATTTGTCATTTGGATATACTTTAGCACGTTGTTCTTGATCCCCTACCTTTATTCTTGCTGATGCAATATTAAAGGCCTTACCAGCAGGCAAAACACCATCTGTAACTTTGGTTTCAGAAATGGCATCATTCAGACCATAACCAGATTCAACAGGCCATCGTCTCATTTCA
>NZ_JABSST010000140.1 GCF_013213975.1 Winogradskyella sp. | reverse complement strand
TTAATAACGTTAACACTCCAGGATGGATCTGGGGATTTGATATTTTACCTGCGACTGGATTAAGACTAATTTCTTGGTGGGGACAAGTTGATGCATTCTCTTATAGTTATGCATGGGCTGGTGACGCTAAAGCAATAGATCAAAATTTATATGACGCAATTCCAGCTAATGATGCTAGAAAGGCTCAGTTTTTCCCAGGTTCAGGGTATTATAACTTAATGCCTATAGATAAGTTTTACGATGCTAGTAGAATTATTGGTGGACCTAGTGGTAACGTTGTTGCGGATTATGTATATATGAGAATAGCAGAAATGCATATCTTAAAAGCAGAATCTTTAGCAAAAATGGGACAAGAAGGTCAGGCTAGAACTGCCTTAAGACAAGTTTTAGATCAACGTTTACCGGATACTTCTTATTTAGATGGGTTATCTGGACAAGCGCTATTAGATGAGATTCACTTACAAACGCGTATTGAGTTTTGGGGTGAAGGAAAAACATATCTTTCGATCAAACGTAATCAGACCTCAACAGGTGTAAGAGGTAGCAACCACTTATCTTTTGTAGGAGAATCTATCGCGCACAATGAAGAGCGTTTCACTTTTGAAATTCCTGAATTAGAGATTCAGAGTAACGTGTTCATTAACGAGCAAAATTAATTAAATTAAGACTTATCTCATGAAGAAAATTTTAAATTATATAATACTAGGTATCCTCGTTGTAGCTGCTTACAGCTGCGAGGAAGAAGCTACAGGTAACAGCGTGAACTATATAACATTTGCTAGTGAAGCAGAATCCGTTACTTTAGATGTAGGTTCAGGAAGTGGTAGTACGGATATTTTGGTATATACCGGTAATAAGACAGGTTCAGATAGAACTGTTAATGTCATGGTAGCTGATGAATCAACAGCAGACCCATCTGGTTACAGTGTACCCGGAAGTGTAACTATTCCAGGAGGATCAAATGAAGGTGTGCTTACTGTTCAATTGAACGAATCTGGTTTGAACTTTGCTCCGGGCACAATCGTTATAGAGTTTATGCCTAATCAGGGTTTTGTAGGCACTAGTGGTGCGGTAACACTAACTGTAGCTTTAGTTTGTCCAAATGCTAATTCATCAGTAGATTTTGTTTTCGATGGTTATTCTGAGGAAATAGATTGGAACATAACAGATTCAAGTGGGAGTGTTATTGCTAGTGATGCTTATGGAAGTGATTTAGACACTGTTAGTGTTAGTGCTTGTTTGATTGAAGGAGAAACATATACATGGACTATTAACGATAGTTATGGAGATGGTATGTCTTTCCCGACGGACGGTAATGCTTCTATTACATATAATGGAAATGTTTTAAGTTCTGTCAGTGGAAATTTTGGATCTCAATATGTTGATACATTTACTGTTCCAAATTAGTATAAGATTCGATGATAATGAAAAGACCTGCTAACAGCAGGTCTTTTTTTATTTATTCTGTACTGAATTATCCAACTATTTCAATATTGTTTATTTAGTTGTAAAATATTATTATATAATTGTAATACTTAAAGCTTTGTATGACTTATTTTAGATATATATATTTTATTATTTTATCTTTTAGTTTAAGTAATACCTATAGTCAGACCAAATTAAATGGACGTAACGTCACCCAAAGGGAGGCCCCATTTGGGAAGGATTCATCAAAAGCCAAAAAATCAAAGGGTTTCGATAAGTTGGCTTCCATTGATATGTATATCAAGTATAAGAAAAGCGTCGATACAACTATAGTTGATACAACCCTTACTATTCAAAAGGAATATAGGTTTAACTATCTACAAAAAGATAATTTCGGTTTAATGCCATTTGCTAATATAGGGCAAACATATAATTCATTAACCCTAAATTTATTTTCCAATACAATAGATCCATTATTTGGTTCAAGAAGTAGGCATTTCAACTATTATGAAATTGAGGATATAGACTATTACGAGGTGCCTACACCTTGGACTAGATTAATGTATAAAACGGCATTTGAGCAGGGTCAATTATTAGATGCTTTTTTTACCGTAAACCTATCTAATCAATTGAATTTTTCAATAGCTTATAAGGGTTTAAGATCATTAGGGAATTATCAAAATGCATTAACAAGTTCTGGTAATTTTAGAGTTACCTCTAATTTTAAATCAAAAAGCAAACGTTATAGGGCCTATGCTCACATAGTTATGCAAGATTTACTGAATAATGAAAACGGTGGATTAACAGATGATGATGTAATAAATTTTGAATCTGGTGATGAGGAATATGCGGATAGATCTGTTTTTGATCCAAACCTTGAAAGTGGTGAAAATATTTTAGTAGGTAAACGATTCTATTTAAATCACGAATATGATATAGTAAAACAAGTTGATTCTATCAAGAGGAATGTGTTAACTCTTGTAAATTCAATTTCTTTTGAAGATAAGTTTTATCAGTTTTATCAAACGAATTCAGCAACTAATGATTTTTTTGGTGATTCATTTACAAACAGTATAAATGATAAGGTAACTTTAGAAAATTTTAAAACATCAGTAGGCGTAAACTTCAATAATAACCTTTTAGGGGATTTGACAGTTGGTATTAACTATAACAACATCAATTATGGATATGACAGTGTAGTGTTATTTCCAAGTGAGGTTATACCAAATCGCATTAAAACAGATTATTTTAGTCTTGAAGCAAGTTATAATAAAACGATTGGGAAATTTGCTGTTTCAGGTATAGGGGGACTTAATTTATCTGAAGAGTTTGTGGGAAGTTTTATAAGTGGTAGGGCTCAAGTAAGATTATTAGACGATATAAATTTCCATGTAGGAATAAATATTAGCTCTCGACTTCCTAATTACAATTATTTATTATATCAGAGCGACTATGTAAATTATAATTGGTATAATTTTGATGCTTTTAATAATATAAATACACAACAATTTAATATTGGTATTCTGTCCGATAAATGGTTTAATGCTGACTTGGATATTTCTAATATTGATAATTACACCTACTTCAATTTAGAACCTTCATCTAATAATGCGGTAATAATTAAACCAAAACAGTTTACTCAACCACTTCAATATCTAAGATTAAAAATTGAAAAAGAATTTAGATTTGGAAATTTTGCACTTGATAACACTATTATGTATCAGAATGTGATAAGTGATGAAGATGTTCTAAATGTTCCAACTTTAATCTCAAGAAACACTTTTTATTACTCAAATCAGATATTTAAAAAGGCAATGACCTTGCAGACAGGGATAACACTCAATTATTTCACGAAATATAATATGAATGGTTATGATCCGCTTTTGGCAGAGTTTTATGTTAAAAATGATACTGAGATAGGAGGGTTTCCCAGGTTAGATTTTTTCATCAATGCCAAAGTACGACAGACAAGAATATTTTTAAAAGCAGAGCATTTTAATTCTTCATTTACTGGATATAATTATTTTTCTGCCCCGAACCACCCGTTTAGAGATTTTACAGTTCGTTTCGGTCTCGTCTGGGATTTTTTCTTGTAGTATATCAATTTTTAAAATCTTCTATTTTTTTTGTCCTTTAAAGTTCAGATAATAAGCATTATACAAAATATTAAAAATAATTTTCAAAAAAAGTGTTGCAGGAATATAAAGTAG
>NZ_JABSST010000014.1 GCF_013213975.1 Winogradskyella sp. | reverse complement strand
TAGTATGCCTTATGGACAGAATTTATTTAAAGGTATAGTCGATGATAAAGGCGATGATGAATTTCTTGAACGCATAAAAGACACCTTAAAAATCAATGGGTTGACATATTTTAATGAACCAATGGATTCTTTAAATCTTGATGCATTTTTATCTATTAATAATTATCATGCAGGTTTTGCGGCAGTGGCTGAATATCCAGCGATTACTGTTCCGATGGGTTATACGGATAAAGGAGTGCCAAAGGGTTTAACTTTTATAGCCAAGCGACTTCAAGAAAAGCAGTTGTTAGAATGGGCTTATGTTTATGAACAGGCTACTAAAGCTAGGAAAGAGCCAAAAGCGTATAATTAATTGATAAGAGTGTTAATTTTTTCCCATAGCTGGTTGTCATAACCTGATGGGCCTAGATGGCCTTCGGCGCTATTTTCTCCAAGCCTTATTATAACGAGGTTTTGACTTGGTATTACGTATAATTTCTGATCATTAGCACCAAGTCCAGCAACTAAATCGTCTGGTGCATTAGGAATTAATTTACCGCTAAATGTTTCTGTGGTGCCTGGTAACTTAAAGGACGTTTTTCCATTAAGCCACCATAAATAACCATACGCTTTATTTAGATCTTGAGAAGTATTTATCATAGCATCAAAATAATCGGAATCATTAATAATAACTTCATTGTCCCAAACACCATTGTTTAAACATAATAATCCAAACCGAGCCATACTTCGAGCATCACTATTATAAATATTATTATATCCACTTTGTAGCCAGAAGCCATTCATACCAATTTTATTCCTAATTTTTTCGGTGAAGTAGTCTTCAAAATTTTCGTTAACGGCACTGGTAATTATATTGTCAAGTAAAGTATATGGTGCATTATGATAATACCAAAAAACACCTGGCTCATTCAAATAATAAAGACAGTCTGTATCTGTACAAAACTGATTAAAAAAGTCCGTATAGTCTAAGCCTGTAGTCATAGTAAGATGATGGATTACCTCAATATTATTTTCCTCTTCATTAGTAAGACTAGACCAACCATTTCCCAAGTACTGCGCGGAAGAATCATTGAGGTTTATAAAACCTTCATCTTGAGCAATTCCCAATGTCATAGCTGTGAGTGTTTTTCCAGCCGATGCCCAATACCAGATATTATTTTGAGTAAAGTTATTCATGTACCACTCCGTTACAATTTTACCGTCCTTAAGAATTATGAAAGCTTTTGTATTTGAGTTTTCTAAAAAATTGAAAAGCGGCTGCGTGGCATTTTCATTCCAGTTGAGATCTGATAAATTTTCGGTATCCCAAATTTCGGAATTCAAAGGTGGGAAGTACATATTCTCACCTGATGGTGTATCTATTGTATCGTCATTGCTATCTGATGCACAAGAAAATGACAATACAATACCCAATAAAATATAGGTTAGGCGCATTAATTTCATAATTGTGGTTTGTTTTTAAGACCTATAAATATATTAAAGGTTTAATTTAGATTGTATCTTTGCCCACTGATTTAATTTATCATGCGTACTAAAACAATAAAGAAGAATAGAATCAACGTCGTCACTTTAGGGTGTAGTAAAAATGTTTACGACAGTGAGGTATTAATGGGTCAACTAAAGGCGAGTGGAAAAGATGTGGTTCACGAGCAAGAAGGAAATGTTGTTGTAATTAACACTTGCGGTTTTATAAATAATGCAAAAGAGGAAAGTGTGAATACCATTTTGCATTATATGCAGAAAAAGGAAGCGGGTGATGTTGATAAAGTTTTTGTTACAGGTTGTTTGAGTGAACGTTATAAGCCAGATTTAGAAAAAGAAATACCAAACGTAGATCAGTATTTTGGTACTACCGAATTGCCGAGTTTATTAAAAGCTTTAGGCGCTGATTATAAGCACGAGTTAATAGGTGAACGCTTAACGACAACACCAAAAAATTATGCCTATTTAAAAATTGCTGAAGGTTGTGATAGACCTTGCAGTTTTTGTGCAATTCCTTTAATGCGCGGTAAGCATAAAAGTACTCCGATTGAAGATCTAGTTACTGAAGCTGAGAAACTAGCCGTAAATGGAGTTAAAGAGTTGATTCTTATTGCCCAAGATTTAACCTATTATGGATTAGATCTCTACAAAAAAAGGAATCTAGCAGAACTTCTAGAGCAACTGGTAAAAGTAGAAGGTATCGATTGGATTCGCTTACATTATGCTTTTCCAACTGGATTTCCGATGGATGTTTTAGACGTTATGAACCGCGAGCCGAAAATATGTAATTATTTAGATATCCCATAACAGCATGTTTCAGATTCAATACTGAAAAGTATGCGCCGCGGAACTACTAAAGAAAAGACTACAAAACTTTTAAAAGAATTCAGAGCTAAAGTACCTGAAATGACCATTAGAACCACATTAATTGTCGGTTATCCAGGTGAAACCGAAGAAGACTTTCAAACCCTTAAGGATTGGGTAAAGGAGATGCGTTTTGAACGATTAGGTTGCTTTACCTATTCCCATGAGGAAAATACGCATGCCTATAATTTAGAAGATGATGTTCCTGAAGAGGTGAAAATGAAACGTGCCAATGAGATTATGGAAATTCAATCTCAGATTTCTTGGGAACTAAACGAGGCCAAAATTGGTCAGGAATTTAAAGTAGTAATTGATAGAAAAGAAGGCAATTACTTTGTTGGTCGTACAGAATTTGATTCACCAGACGTGGATAATGAGGTCTTAATTGATGCCTCTAAGACTTACCTTAAAACAGGAGAATTTACTAAGGTTAAAGTTATTGAAGCTGAAGATTTTGATCTCTATGGTTTAGTTGTAGATTAAAAAAGGCAGATCACTACCTGCTTTTTCTTAACCAACTAAATAATTTACATGCTATAATTAGTCCCATTGCTTTGTACTTTTGGTTAATCCCTGCTAAAGTACAATTCCTGGTCAAATGTAAGTGAGTTCATTAACATCGAAACTATCATCTTTTGAAACATAAACCATCTGCGTCATTGAAGTAGCCAAATCGCTCTGCGCCTATAGCCATATATGGTGTCTCCAAAATTGGATGATTATTTGCCTTTTAAAACATCACCTTCAATTAACAGATATTTAGTTATTGATTGTTGGACGTATAAAGTAAATGACGCAGTAGCTAGGACTAACCATCCAATCCTAATCCATTTGGATTGCTCTTGAAAAAATAATTGAGAAAACCCTATAACAAACCAGGTAAAATTAAAAATAAGGTTTTGCTTACTCATGTTTCTCTTAAAGTGAATTTTCATTAGAGTTCAATAAAACAGGTTTGCCAAATCCTAGTTCTTCAAGCCTCTCTAATTGCGTTGCCGCATCACCAACAATAAGATAAATCATTTGACTTGGTTTAATGTATTTGTCTATTAGAGTTTTGACATCATTTACAGTCATATTCTTGACAATGGTTTCGCGTTGTTTTGCATAATCGTCAGCTAAACCATAATTGCTAATATAACTCAACATACTGAGTATTGCATCTAAAGTTTCAAATGCTCTTGCTGTACTCTTAATCGTATACCCTTTAGTGACATCGAGATCTTCAGTATTGTAATTTTCGCCGTAATTCTCAAGAATTTCTTTAACTAAACTTGTAGCCTCATAGGTTACATTAGTGCGGATTCCACTGTTAATTCTAAAATTACCTTGCTGTGAAGTACCGCTAAATCTTGACCTTATGCCATATGTGTAACCTTTACCTTCTCGTAGTTGCTGTGTAAATTGTGAAGCAAAACCTCCACCACCTAAACGGTAGTTCATTACAGTAGCCGCATAATAATCGTCATCGGTTGCTTTCAAAGAAGGATAACCGAATTGGATAACAGATTGTTTTGCACCAGGTACATCGTAAAAATATACTTTAGAAGTTTCAGGATATAAAGGTAAGGGTAGTTCTGGTAGCGAGACCTCTTTTATGTTCCAATTTGAGTTGATGTTTTCTAAGGCATTCACCACCTTGCTTTCAGAAATGGCGCCAACTACATGTAGGTTTGTTAAAGTAGGCGAGAGGTTGTTTTTATAATATGTTTTTAAATCTAAGATTGAAATACGCTCAACAGATGCCTCTGTACCGCTATTATCATATGCCAGTATATTTTGCTCGCCATATAATAATTTTGAAAATTCAATTTCAGCGATTTGATTTGGATTTGCCTTGCCTCTTTGAATACGACTAAGCGTACTTTGCTTTAATAATTCAAACTCATTTTCGTCCCAACGTGGTTCAAGAAGAATTTCAGAGACTAAATCCATTGTAGCATCAAAATGTTTTGATAATGTGGTTCCTGAAATTGTAATGTTTTCATTACTTGCAAAGGCTGAAATTCTAGCACCAATACTTTCAATTGCCTTTTCTAATTCTTCAGGTGTTTTATTCTTAGTGCCTTTAGTCATTAGATTGGCGAGTAAATTAGAAACACCAACTTTGTCTTTATTTTCTAGTAATAAGCCACCAGCAATCTGCATTTGAAATTGAACTAGCGGAACTTCGTTATTTTCTATGCCATATACCTTTAATCCTGATGATAATTCTCTTTTCCATACATCAGGAATATTAAGTTCTGGGCTCTCGCCATAGGGTGGCTCTATACTTCTATCAAAGCTACTTGGTGTGCGCTCATAGGTAGCAACAATACTCGCATCAAATTCTTCTTCTGCTCCTTGTACTATTTGTTCTTCAATTACATTTGCTAGTTGTGAATTGTCAAGAACTAGATTCTTTTGACCCTTAGGTACGAAGCTAGTTGCAATATAGTTCTGGTCTTTAATATAGGTTTTGTAGACGCGCATAACATCCTCTGGTGTTACAGCTAAAATATTTTTTACATCTTGATTTATGAATGCAGGATCACCTGCAAAAATTTCGTATTGAGCAAGTTGAAACCCTTTTCCTAAAACACTAGATAGTCCTTGGTAAAAACGTGTTTCTTGACCAGCTTTTATGCGATTCAAGTCTTCCTTTGAAATCCCGTATATTTCAAAATCTTTTAATCCATCTTGAATAGCCGAAGCCACAGCGTTTAAATCTTTTTGATTAAACGCAGTAATAGATAAAGTAAGTTGACCAGCAATTTCGGATAATTGTTGCGACATTCTGACGTTACTTGTGAGTTTTTGATCTTCAACAAGAACTTTGTATAGCGGAGCTTTTTTACCTTGAGTAAGGTACTGTGTTAATACCTGTAAGGCATATGAATCTGGATGATATTGGTATACTGTCGGCCATGTCATTGTTAATCTTGGAGCACGCGCAAAGTTATCTTCATAAAACAAACGCTTAGATGATTTTAAAGTGACAGGTTGCTTTTCAATTTCAGGAATTTCCTCACCTCTCGGAATTTCATCAAAGTATGTTTTGACCCAGGTTTTTGTTTGTTCAACATCAATATCTCCAGCTATAGTTAAAGTAACATTATTAGGAACATACCAACGTCTGAAGAATTCTTTTACATCCGCTAATGTTGCATTTTGTAAATCCTCCAAAGACCCGATGACTTCCCAGCTGTATGGATGTCCCTCAGGATATAAGTTGGTATTTATAACATAAGAATTGTGTCCATAAGGTTGATTATCCACACGTTGACGCTTTTCATTTTTAACCACTTGCTTCTCTTTAGCAAGCACAGGATCAGTAACTGTATTAATAAAGAAGCCTAATTTATCCGCTTCGGCCCAAATCATTTTTTCCAAAGCATCTTTAGGAACTGTTTGAAAATAATTGGTACGATCACGGCTTGTAGAACCATTAGCACCAGAACCACCAATACGTGCACTCATTTGGTCCAAACCACCTTTACCTAAATTTTCAGATTCTAAGAATAATAAATGTTCAAATAGATGTGCAAACCCTGTTCTTCCTTCTTTTTCTCTTGCAGACCCAACATGTGCTGTTAATGCTACAGCTGCGACAGGATCTGATCTGTCAACATGTAAAATAACTTGCAAACCATTATCTAAAGTGAACTTTTCGTAATCGACTTTAAATTCTTTTGTTGTGTCTTTGGTTTCGTTTTGTTTGCAGGATGTTATTGCTGATAGGATGAAAAGGCTTAGGACTAGTGATTTGATTGATTTCATGATTTATAAGTGCATATATAGCTTCTAAAGTACAACTTTTGATGTATTTCAATGTTAAATAAACCACAAGAAAACTGATATACAATTCTATTTTTAGAGTTGTATATCAATTTAAAATAATTACTCTGTATTTAATCCTGAATTATAGATCTAACAGACTTACACTCGTTTTCATCAATTGAACAAACACCTACCTTGTCTGAACATATCCAAGCTTTAGTTAAATCAGAATTAATCACAACATTTGGAAAGCACTTCTCATCTTTACCCACACAAGAATTATAAATTGTATTAAAGACAGAGTTTTCATTTAAGTAAAGATTACTAAAGTGATTCTCTAAGAATCTAACCGTTTTCAACCTTTTTTGATAATGGTATAAGATTACATAGTAGTATTCCTCTCTTGATTCTCCAAGTGTTATTGCCTTTTTGATTTCTAATTTATCATAAGTATCTCCTTTAGATTCTTTAGAAAATAACTGATTAGAAATAGATTTTTTAAAAGTAAGTGTATCTATTACATATTCAAAAGAATTGTTTTTTACTTTTCCGAAAAGTACAAAGTTTGGTTCTTTTTTTTCGATTTCTTGAGAAGAAGATTTGCAAGAATAAATAAGTAACAGTATCGCCAATAAATAAAGCCTCATACCACTTACTTATTACAATCCAACAGACGCTGATCTTGTACAATCTGCACTACACTCTGTACAAATCCATACTTTTATTTTTTCACCAAGAACAGTTAAGGTAGCTCTTATAGGAAGGCAACCAGTTGTCGAACTACACCCTGTTGTAGTGCATGTAACAGTTCCACTATTCATGGTTGATACAATCAAATTGTTACCTCTTTTAAGCGCTCATATTTAACACTTAAATTGTCTACACTTGCTAATTGCTCAAACTTAGCTAATAAATTTTCTTTATCGACTCTAATAATAGGTTTTCCATTTTTTAATTCAGCTACAGAATCACCTTTAATAGATTCAAAATCATTATCTTCTTTAGTACAGGAAGTAAATGATAGTACAAAAAGTAATAAAAATAAGCTTAAGATTTTTAAATATTTAGTTTTTATTTTTTTAAATTTTATCGATTATTTTTTGTGTCAACAAGAATTAGTCTAATGTTATTTTATGTCGATTAAACTTTCAAGTATTTCGACTTTGGGTGATTAGTCCATTAAAATCAATTTAAATTTGATATTATCACTAAAGTTACGTTAAAACTGATTAAAATCTAGACCTAATAGTACGTCTGTTTCAAATAAAAATTTTGTGAGAACATAATTTACAATTCATAAGCATTATTATTTACAAAGAAAATAGAGTTGACTAAGAACAACTTTCCATTTTCCCAGAAACTTCTGAATAAGGGATTGTCTGCCATATAGATAACACTTCCACTACCCATACGTTCCTCTCCAAATACTAATGTTTGGTTAAGATTAGCCAATGCATCTTTACCAGCAAATCCAGAATAGACTTTGGTATCTGTGATGTAAGCCACGTTATAACCGCTATTTAATAGGCTGTAGCCAGAACTGCCAATTTTTAATGTAAAATAGGTGTCGTCATATCCAAATGCCATAGGATGTGTGTGGTCTACATTAGATTTAAATATAGCTCCTGTAATGAGTTGATTGGTGTATTCGCGTTCACGATCAGCATAAGCTGTAAGATTATCTGAATCGTTACTGACTGAAGGAGATTTATAGCTAAGACTAAAACCATCTTTACCAGCAAAACTTCTTAGAGCACCATCAATAGCGATGACCTTTCCACCGTTTCTTACCCAATCTTTAAGCTTGGACATGTTACTTTCGCCTAAGACGCTACCGTAATAGCCACTAGGAAGAATTAATACGTTGTATTTACTTAGGTTAGTTCTACTTAAATCGTTTGTATTTATAGAAGTTAATGGATAATGTAACTGTTGCTCAAAGAAATGCCATATAGCACCATAACTTAGTGAAGACGTACCTTCTCCTGATAAAATGGCTACTTTTTGTTTGTTAACGAGTTTAATATCTGGAGATCCAATATCTGGCGTTGTTTGTGAGAATCCGGAAGTAATTGTGGTTAAGAATCGTAAATGTTTTTGCGCAATTTTATTAATTGTTGTGGTAAAATCAGTAATGTGCTTATTGTCTCCTTTAGTTATTATTAATGAACCACGTTCAAAATTTGAACCATTAGAACGAAATGGTTTTTCAGTAAATCGAACTTTGATATTATTTTTTAATAATTCCGCAAGAAATTGTGCATCGTCCATAGAATTCCACTTACTTACATAACCATAGGCATCGTATACGACACCGAGGTCTTTGCGTTCAAATTGTTTAGAACTACTTATTTTGTTGATGCTTGCAATGGCATCTAAACCATAAGCATAAGGTAGAGACCACGCTGTAATATCGTAGGTTAAAGAATCAGATAATTTAGCATTAGGTTCAAAAAGTACTTTGACCATTTTTCCTTTTGGTTGATCAGAATGGATAACTAAAGTTTCGTCATTAATTGACATACTACCTTGCTGTCCAGTAGCATAATTAAAACCTGAAACTTTATTGCCAGATGCATTTTCAAATTGAATTTCGTGCGTTTTTAAAAGCGCTTTTAGGCTGTTTAAATTATCTGCATTGCCTTTTAGGACGTAACTTTTATATTTAAGATTTGAATTGTCAAAAAACTTAGCAAATTGGTTGTTCAATTCTTTTGCATTTTTTGATGCTATTTCCACTGTTGATATCCCTGTGGTTGTGTGATGTGTAAGGCGTTCTACCAAAGTCAATACATGACCTTCATTATTTAAAATCCCTAAACCAGCCATACCATGACCACCTTGTTCGTAGGTCATACCTATGGCTCCCATATAGGTCGGATAGGTGTCACCGTAACTAGGGTAAAACAAATCGAAACGTTCTCGTGTAAAGAAAAGCCATCCTTCGGCATCAAAATATTTTGAATGGTTTTTTCCAATTTGAGTTTGGAAATCCCTTTGCCAATCGGTTATAATTTCATGGAAAGGTTCTGCTGCAGGTGCAAAATAGTAAGGCTCATTAATGCCTTGTTCATGAAAATCGACGTGAATATGAGGCATCCACTTGTTATAAACTTTAATTCTAGCCTGTGTTTCTATTTGTGAAGCCCAAACCCAATCTCTGTTAAGATCAAATAAGTAATGGTTTGGTCGTCCTCCTGGCCATGGCTCATGATGTTCGCTTGCTTGTTGATCGATATCATAAGGTTGGCTCGCAGTTTCATTAAACCAGTTAACATAGCGATCTCGCCCATCTGGATTAATACCAGGATCTATAATAACAACCGTATTTTCTAATAATCCCTTTCGTTCGGTAAGCAATTTGTAGAGCGTAAGCATAGCAGCTTCAGAACTTGAAGCTTCATTACCATGAACGTTATAGCTCAACCACACAATTGCAGTATTCGTTTGATCGGGTGTTCCATCCAAAAGTCCAGTGTTTTTAAGGTTATTTTTTCTGATGGTCTCTAGATTTTGCATGTTGCCTTCGCTCGAAATATAAGCCAGGTATAAAGGTCTACGCTCATAAGTAGAACCATATTGTTCGAGCTTCACTTGATTTGGAAGTGCAGTCGCTACATTTTGGAAATAGTCGATTATTTGATGATGGCGGCTAAACTGAGTTCCGATATCATAGCCTAGAAACTCACTTGGGGATTTAATATTTTGTCCTGATACTAAAGTAGTATTAAAACAAGCAATCAATAAGATGACTAATAATTTGCGCATGAAATGTGTTGGTTTGAATATATAACAAGTAAATATAAAGACTGTAGCTCACATTAATGCTCTTGTGATTTGAATTAACTAAAAATTAGGAATTAGATTATTGACTTAGCGTATCTTTATACCTTCTTATTATTTTTATATGCCAACCGACTGTATCCCCTATAAAGACACCAACTATTTTTCGGATTTTATTTGTAATTATATTAGCCAGAAAAGTGATTTAAAAGGTCTATATCATCGTTTTCCTGTATTAGAAAATTTTAAGGCACAGCTGAAGGAAAAATCAGCTCATAAGCTTACCAATAGCAATCGAGCTGTTTTGGTAAATACCCTTCTTAAGCAATATGCTTTAGTGGATACTTCAGAATTTACCTTAAATAATATAGAACTATTAGCATCAGATCATACATTTACGATTACAACTGGTCATCAGCTTAATTTATTTACAGGGCCATTATATTTTTTGCATAAGATTATTTCAACGATTAATCTTACCAAGCAATTGAAAGATAAATTTCCAGAGTATAATTTTATACCTGTGTATTGGATGGCTACAGAAGATCACGATTTTGATGAAATAAACTACTTTAATTTTAGAGGGAAAAAGATACAATGGAATTCTGATCAGTCAGGTGCTGTTGGCCATTTTAATACGGAAGGATTGGAGGATGTTTTGGCCATACTTAGTTCAGAGTTTGGGCTAGGCAAACATGCAGATCAGTTGAAATTTTGGTTTAAAGAAGCTTATTTAAATCATAATAATCTTGCTGATGCAACACGTTATTTGGCCAATCAATTTTTTAAAGAATATGGATTGGTGGTTGTTGACGCAGATGATAAGGATCTTAAGACGTTGTTTGTACCGCAAATGGAAAAGGAATTGTTAGAGCAAACGGCATTCCATAACGTTTCTGAAACAAATAAAAACCTTGAAGCCTTAGAACTAAAAATACAAGTCAATCCAAGAAATATCAATTTGTTTTACATCGATCAAGGATTAAGAGAACGCATTGTTTTTGAAGATGAAAATTATAGTGTACTTAACACTGAAATTACTTGGAGTAAACCTGAACTAATTGATCATTTAAGGCAATTTCCAGAACGCTTTTCACCAAACGTGATTATGCGTCCGTTGTACCAAGAGGTTATTTTACCAAATCTTTGTTATATCGGCGGTAGTGGTGAAATGATATATTGGTTGCAATTGAAATCTAATTTTGAAGCACAAGACGTAACGTTCCCAATGTTGCTACTCAGAAATTCTGCATTGATAAAGACCAAAAAGCAATCGGAAAAGCAACAGAAATTAGAGATATTGGATTTGGATTTGTTTTTAGATCGTAATTCATTTATCAATAAAAGAGTCAGAGCCATTTCTAATATTGATATAGATTTTAAAGATCAAATTAAACATCTTGAAGACCAATTTAAAGATTTACATGAGCTTGCTGAATTAACGGATAAGTCCTTTATAGGTGCTGTGAAAGCACAAGAAGTAAAGCAGTTAAAAGGGCTTAAAAATTTAGAGAAGCGATTGCTTAAAGCCCAAAAGCGAAAATTAAAGGATCATATCGAACGCAGTACGGATCTAAAAGATGAGCTTTTTCCCAATGGTAGTCTGCAGGAACGAAATACTAATTTTTCAGAATTGTACTTAGAATTTGGTGATGATTTAATTACTGGGTTAATGGCATCATTGGATCCATTGAACATTCAGTTTTCAGTGATAACTTTATAATACTATCATGAATTCTTGATTGGTTTCTTATGTATTAAGTTTGTGTTTTTTTCCACGTGGAAAACTCGTTTTTTTTTTTAATGTTTTTTTTTTTTTAATTTTTTTTTTTTTTCCAATTTTTTAAATTGTTTTTTTTTTTTTTTCTATGGCCATGCTTAAAATATTAGTCGTTTCCTTAAGAGATTCCTTAGGTAACGAATACCAGCATCTCGTACTATATTTTTTGAATATGAAACTGCAAACGCCAAGATTTGGGTTTTGAGTTTATAGAATTTTCCGACAGCATAAACTATAGAATTTGAGACAGTAAATTTATTAAATAACTATTCAAACACTTGAATATTACAAATAGAATTTAACCTGTCAATTTTAGAATTGAAGGTAACATGGCGCAGGCTAGAATTTCTATCATATTAGTAAAAGAGTGAAAGCTTATGTATTATTTTCTGCAGAATTAGTTTTTCCAAATATGCATCATAGCAATAACGCAACAAACTAAGTGAATTTGGTTTGGAATGGAAACCATGTTGGTTTCGAAATTAATAGTTGTCGTACGTATTTTTAAACATCTATTCAACGGGACCTTATTGCAAACAAAATTACCAATACAACCTATTTTGATAATGCGGCTCAAGTAATAGTATACTATTAGAGAATTTTTATGAATGAATTCACAGTAAACTCTACTTAATCAGAGACTTTTCAGTTTAGGGTTATAGGCTAATTGCTGTTTAAATCATTGTTAAAAAAATATCTAAAAAAATAGCAATGTGAAAATTTACAATCTGAAAGCAATTGTTATTTTTGCACATGCAACAAAACAAAGTCCTAATTTTAGATTTTGGATCCCAGTACACACAGCTTATTGCAAGACGTGTAAGAGAATTAAATATCTACTGTGAGATTCATCCTTTCAATAAAATCCCTAACGATCAAGCCAGTTTTAAAGCTGTAATTTTATCTGGTAGTCCTAATTCGGTAAGAGGAGAGGATGTGCTGCATCCAGACTTGTCTGAGATAAGATGTAAAAAACCTGTTTTAGCCGTATGCTATGGCGCACAATATTTAGCACATTTTTCTGGAGGTGAGGTAGCAGAATCCAACACGAGAGAGTATGGAAGAGCCAATTTAGGTTTTATAAAGACTGATGAAGATTTTTTTGAAAATATTCATGAAGGTAGTCAGGTTTGGATGAGTCATAGTGATACTATTAAAAAATTACCTGAAGGTGGAGTGCTACTAGCGAGTACTGAAGATGTAGAGAATGCTGCATTTAAAATTGAAGGTGAGGATACATTTGCTATTCAATTTCATCCAGAAGTGTACCACTCAACAGATGGTCATCAATTGCTTCAAAATTTCTTAGTTAAGATTGCAAAAATTGAGCAGGATTGGACTCCAAATGCCTTTGTTGAAGAAACAATTGCTGATTTAAAGGAAAAACTCGGAAATGATAAAGTAGTCCTTGGATTATCCGGTGGTGTAGATTCTTCTGTAGCAGCTATGTTATTACATAAAGCTATTGGTGACAATCTATATTGCATCTTCGTAAATAATGGTCTTTTGCGAAAAAATGAGTTCGAAGATGTACTACATCAATACGAAGGCATGGGATTAAACGTTAAAGGTGTAGATGCTTCGGCACGCTTTTTGGATGCCTTAGCAGGAAAGAGCGATCCTGAAGAAAAACGCAAAACGATTGGTCGCGTGTTCATTGAAGTTTTTGATGATGAAGCACATTTAATAAAAGATGTAAAATGGTTAGCCCAAGGAACAATCTATCCCGATGTTATTGAAAGTGTATCGGCTACTGGTGGCCCTAGTGCTACCATTAAGAGTCATCACAATGTTGGAGGTTTGCCTGATTTTATGAAATTAAAGGTTGTAGAGCCATTAAAGACCTTATTTAAAGATGAGGTAAGACGAGTAGGTGCATCTATGAATATGGATTCTCAATTATTAGGTAGACATCCGTTTCCTGGTCCTGGATTAGCAATTCGCATACTGGGAGATCTAACTCGTGAGAAAGTACGTATATTACAAGAAGTCGATGCTATTTTTATTAATAATCTTCGTTCTTGGAATTTGTACGACAAGGTATGGCAGGCTGGTGCTATGTTATTGCCGGTAAATAGTGTAGGTGTTATGGGAGATGAGCGTACTTATGAGAAATGTGTAGCACTTAGAGCCGTCGAAAGTACAGACGGCATGACAGCAGATTGGGTGAATTTACCATATGAGTTTTTACAAAAAACTTCAAATGAGATTATAAATAGAGTAAAAGGGGTTAATAGAGTTGTTTATGATATAAGCTCTAAGCCACCAGCGACCATTGAATGGGAATAAATTAGTGATTTAAAAGCTGATTTTGTTTCATATTGTTAAGTCAGCTAAAATTAATTAAATGAAGAATTTATTATCAGTCTTACTAATCATTGCAGCTTTGAATCTTGGTGCTCAAAACTATGTTGAGCATAAGGTGAAAGAGGGTGAAACCATTGAAAGTATAGCCAAAAAATACTTGGTTACACCATTTGATATTTTTGCATTAAATCCTGATGCAAAATCTAATTTTCAAATTAACAGGGTTTTAATTATTCCTAATTCAAGAATTAAGAATGAGCCAATTGTAGAGGAATCTCGAGAATTAATAGGATATAAAAATCACAAAGTTAAGCGTAAAGAAACGTTATTCGGTTTATCTCAAAAATATGGTGTCTCCGAAGAAGACATAAAAAAAGCAAACCGCTTTTTGTATTCAGAAAACTTGAAGAAAGGAAATAGAATCAGAATTCCTAGGTTTAAAACCATTATTTCTAAACAAACCTATAGGAACACCCTTAAAAAATATGCTGTACAACCTAAGGAAGGTAAATGGCGTGTTGCTTATAAATTTGGTATTACCGTTGCTGAGTTAGAAGCACTAAATCCAAATATGAATCCTGTGTTACAGCCTGGTGATGAGCTTAATGTGCCTAATGTTAAGGATGATGAAGAGAGAATTATTGAAACAGCTTATAATTATTATGAAGTATTACCTAAAGAAGGTTTCTACAGACTAAAAGTTAAAACTGGATTAACTCAAGAAGAATTGGAAGAATTAAATCCTGAGCTGAAAGAATCAGGATTAAAAGCTGGAATGGTACTAAAGATACCAGCTACCATTGATACTGAAGCGAATCTTTCAGGTGTTGAGACTGTAGAGTTGACTTCAAAACTTAAGAATTTCGAAACCAAGAAATTAGCACTTATGTTGCCTTACCGTCTGAATAGAATTGATATAGATTCTATGGCTGAGGTAAAGTCTATGATCAAGAATAACAGATTGTTATCTATAGTTTTAGACTTTCATGTAGGAGTAACGATGGCACTTGATTCTGCAAAACGATTAGGGATTTCGTCCGATTTAAAAGTTTTAGATACCGAGTACCGCGCTGCTAGAACTAGAGAATTATTAGAGGATAACGATTTTTCAAATTATGATGCTGTTATCGGACCAATGGAAGAAAAGAGTTTTGATCGTGTAGCATCGGCATTAAAACGCGATAACATACCCGTTATTGCAGCACTTAATAAACCGAAGGAAGTGTATTCAAATGTTTTTCAAACTATACCTGAGGATAAACTATTGCGAAAGGCAATGATTGAGTTTGTGAAAAAAGACAGCTTAAAATCAAAAGTTATTATCATTGCAGATCAATCGCATCGGGCTATAAGTAATCAATTAAAAAACGAGTTTCCAGGAGCGACTCAATTTTTTTCAGAACGAAATAAGAAAACAGGAAATGATGATTTTTTCCTTTATCCTGTGCGTTTGGAGAATACATTTTCTAAAGGAAAGACTGTTGTTTTCTTAGAGACCAATAATGATACCTTCGTCTCAAGTGTTGCTAGTATGGTCAATGGTTATGTTAGTGAAGATATCGAAATTGTTTTAGTGACATGTAATAAGAATAAAGCATTTGAAGGCAAGGATATTGATAATAATTATTTATCCAATCTTAAATTTCATTACCCATCGACGCATAGAAGTTATGACGAGACTAAAAATAGTAGTTTTGTTAGAGCTTATAAACGAGAATATGGAGTATCTCCAAGTAAGTACGTAGCTAGAGGATTTGATATAACTTTAGATGTTCTTTTACGTTTGGCGTCTGAGGAAAACCTTTATGAGGCTTCTGCAGATGTTATTGAAACAGAGTATATAGAGAATAAGTTTAGATACAACAAGTCTTTATTTGGTGGCTACATAAATGAAGCTGTTTACATTGTGAAATATGATAATTTAAGGATAGTAGAAGCCAATTAGTATGACGTCAAAAGTAACTTACCTAGGAAATCTCAGAACAGAAAGTATACATATTAGATCAGGAAATTCTTTCATTACAGATGCTCCTACAGACAATAATGGTAAAGGTGAAGCGTTTTCTCCTACAGATACTGTTGCCACAGGATTAGCAAGTTGTATGCTTACAGTAATGGGAATTAAAGCCAGAGATATGGATATTGATATGACTGGGACTAAAGCGCAGGTAACAAAGACCATGGCTAGTAATCCAAGGCGTATTTCAAAAATTGAAGTGGTGTTAAATCTTCCATTTGAAGCTGATGAAAAAACTAAAACAATTCTAGAGCGTTCAGCAAACACTTGTCCTGTGTATCACAGTTTACATCCTGATATTGAAAAAGATATCACGTTTAACTGGCAATAAATGCAAGTGAAATATATACTCGTTTTTTTAGTTTTATTTTTTGTTGCAAATCCAAGCAGTAAAGAGACCATGACATGGAATGCGTCTCGTAAGTTAACTTGGTCAGACTTTAAGGCTAATCCAAATCCAAGTTCTGGAGCTGTAGCTTTAACGGCTTCTGGAATTACATTTGGTTATTCAGTTAAAACATCTGGAAAAAGAATTGTAGATTTTTCAGCGTCAGTAGAGGCTCATTTTTATCCTAATAAGTCCTGGTATATTAAGGAGAGGGCAAATACTTATATTTTAAAACATGAACAATTACATTTTGATATCACAGAGCTCTATGTCCGGAAGTTCAGACAACAATTGGATGGATTGGTTGTCAATCAAAATATCAAAATTCAAATGAATCAAATACATAAGGCAATAAATGACGCGCTAGATAACACTCAAAGGACTTATGATGAGCAATCGAACCACTCTATAAATTTAGAAGCGCAAAAGTATTGGGAAGCTTATATCACTGAAGAGTTACTAAAATTAGAAAAGTATAAATCAGAGTAATTTGGAAGGGTCTAAAGAAGCATTGATTGAACTAGCGCATTATAAAATGCCTTTTGGAAAGTACAAAGGTGAATATCTAGTAGATATCCCAGAATACTACTACACTTGGTTTAAACAAAAAGGATTTCCTGAAGGTAAGCTTGGAAGAATGATGCTTCAAATGCATGACATAAAAATTAATGGTCTAGAGGAATTAGTAAATACTATTAAAAGGGACTTTTCTAGAAAAACTGACTTATAAATCATTGACTTAAATTAAAAATGCACGCTTCTCTAATTGCCCAAACTTCATTAAAAGTTATTGGTATTTTGTGATTAATAATCCACTGACTGATATAGTTTTTGTGAAAATTAACTTTGAAATCAACGACTTGACTAGGCGAGATAATTTGTTCTAATACAATGTCTTTTTCTATATTTTTAATATCTGAATTTTGTGATGTGTAATCCAAACGTTTACCGTTTTGCTTCAGATAACAGTGAGCTTCTGGAATATAATCTAACCCATTTCGAGTTAGAACAGTACCTATATTTCTTGTGTTCGACTCTTTCATTTTGTAAATGCCCAAAATCAATTCAATATTAGTGATCGTATTTAAATCCGCAACATATTTAAGGAACGCATGTTTAGAACTACAGGTGCCTTTTTGTTCTTTCCAAACTAGAGTAATGTCTTTTCTATTGCTATTTCTACCATAGGGTAAGTTTCTAACAATTGCTAACAGCTCTTTCCAAGTCTGTATTTGACTCGCAAGTAATTCTAATGTTAGAGGGTCTTTAGATTTTAATGTATAGGCTATTTCCACACCATAAAAATAACATATTAACAAACCTTGAACAATTCTACGATTCCTCGTTTTATTTTGTAAATTTGCCTGCGTTTAACAACGTAACATGTCCACAAACCCTAAGTATATTTTTGTAACTGGTGGTGTGTCTTCTTCTCTCGGAAAAGGCATAATTGCTGCCTCTCTAGCCAAACTCTTACAAGCACAAGGTTATAGAATAACAATTCAGAAGTTAGATCCATATATTAATATAGATCCTGGAACCTTAAATCCCTATGAACATGGTGAATGCTATGTAACTGATGATGGTGCAGAAACAGATTTGGATCTTGGACATTATGAACGTTTTTTAAATGTGCCAACATCACAGGCTAATAATGTTACCACTGGAAGAATTTATCAAAGTGTAATTGATAAAGAACGGCGTGGTGAATTTTTAGGTAAGACCGTTCAGGTTATTCCTCATATCACAGACGAAATCAAACAGAGAATACAGATTTTAGGTAATTCTGGTGATTATGATATTGTAATTACAGAAATCGGTGGAACCGTTGGCGATATTGAATCACTGCCTTATGTAGAAGCTGTTCGTCAGTTGCAATGGGAATTAGGTGATAATAATGCCTTAGTTATTCATTTAACACTAATTCCGTTTTTATCTGCAGCAGGCGAATTAAAAACAAAGCCAACACAGCATAGTGTAAAGACTTTAATGGAGAGTGGTGTGCATGCAGACATTTTAGTTTGTAGAACAGAACATCAGTTACACGATGGTCTAAAGGAAAAACTCGCTCGTTTTTGTAATGTTAAAAAGGAAGCTGTTATTCAGTCTATAGATGCTTCAACTATTTATGATGTGCCTAACCTTATGTTAGAAGAGGGACTAGATAAAGTGGTGCTTGAGACGTTAGACCTCAAGAGCGATGAGCCTGATTTAAATCGATGGAATGAATTCTTGAAACGTCATAAGAATCCTAAGAGTGAAGTAATTATTGGACTCATTGGTAAATACGTAGAACTTCAGGATTCTTACAAATCAATCCTTGAAGCCTTCATCCATGCAGGTGCTGAAAATGAGGTTAAGGTGCGTGTAGAATCAATACATTCAGAATATTTAAATGAAGATAATATCGATTTTAAACTTGGTCACTTAGACGGAATTCTTGTTGCACCTGGTTTCGGAGAACGGGGAGTTGAAGGCAAGATTGATGCAGTTAAATACGTTAGGGAAAATAATATTCCATTTTTAGGGATCTGCTTAGGAATGCAAATGGCAGTTATAGAATATGCTAGAAACGTGCTCAATCTTAAGGATGCTAATTCTATAGAAATGGATGCATCTACTACAAATCCAGTTATTAATCTTATGGAATCTCAAAAGCATGTAGTTAATAAAGGTGGTACTATGCGTTTAGGTGCTTGGGATTGTGCTATTAATCAAAATACTATAGCATTTAATGTGTATGGTCAAACCAATATCAAAGAACGTCATAGACATCGTTTTGAATTCAATAATCACTATAAAGAGGCTATTGAAAGTGCAGGAATGAAAGCGACAGGATTAAATCCCGATACTGGACTTGTAGAAATTATTGAAATTCCTGAACATAACTGGTTTGTTGGTGTACAATACCACCCAGAATATAAAAGTACTGTTGCCAATCCACATCCATTGTTTGTGGCCTTTGTTGGGGCAGCATTAAAGTATAAGAATAAAAAATAATATGCCACTTTGGCGTAAAGTGAACTTTGGATAGCTTTTTGGGATAACAAGATCATTAATCAGTCAGCCGCAGAAGCGGATATAAATTATGGAAGAAAAGAAACTCGATATTAACTCTATAATAGGGTTTGTCCTTATTTTTGGTATACTGGTATTTATGATGTACCAAAATACACCTACACCTGAAGAGTTAGAAGCTCAGAAAAAGGCAGAGCAAGAGCAGGTTGAAGCAGAACAAAGGGAAAGTAAACAAAATGAAACTCTTGTAACCACAAGTCAGGATTATGCACCTGTAAAGGCATTAGATTCTACTCAGCTAGCAGAAGCCAAGAATAGACTTGGTGCCATTTCATACGCATTAACTTTACCAGGTGATGATATGACTATCGTAGAAACTGACGTTTTTGAATTAAAGTTTCAACGTCAAGGAGGCCAATTAGCTGAGGTAAAGCTAAAAAACTTTGTGGATTATGATTCTGTGCCTATATATATGGTCAAGAATCAAAATAGCAATTTCAATATCACCTTTAATACTAATGATGGTAGGCTCCGTAACACTCAGGATTTTCCATTTCAACCAAGTGTTACAAAAAGCGGTGATAACACTGTTGTTTCTATGAAGCTTAAATTCTCTGAGCAAGAGTTTTTAGAGTATAGATATGAGTTAAAGCCGGATGATTATATGATTGATTTTTCAGTTAAGTCACAAGGCTTAAATGGTATATTCAACACCTCTCAGCCAATTACTTTAGATTGGAGACAAAAGGGAATACGTCATGCTAAAAGTATCAGTTACGAAAACCGTTACACGCGTTTAACATACATGCATGATACAGATCGTGTTGAGAAGTTAGGCCAAATGGGTGATGACGAGGAAACGGTAGAAGATGTGGAATGGTTGTCTTACCGTCAGCACTTTTTTAGTTCAATACTTGTAGCGAATGATAATCCATTCAGCAAGGTAGAAATGACTTCAAAAAACCTTGTAGAAGATGAAGAAGTAGATTCACTTTTCACAAAGTTGTATACCACTAAAATGCCTTTGGCTTTTAATGGAGGTGAGGTTAATAAAAACTATGGATTGTATTATGGTCCAACAGATGCAAAAACATTAAAAGCATATGATAAGAACCTAGAAGAGAGTATTCCTTTTGGTTGGGGAATTTTCGGTTGGATTAATAAAGCTTTATTTATTCCATTATTCGGATTCTTGAGTGGTTTCTTGCCATATGGTATAGCCATTATTGTGATGACAGTTTTAGTGAAAATAATGCTGTCATTTGTTCAATACAAGCAATTTTTATCACAGGCAAAGATGAAAATACTGAAGCCAGAGTTGGATGCGATTAGAGCCAAGTATAAGGATAATAAAATGAAAGCGCAGCAAGAAACTATGGCCTTGCAAAGTAAAGCAGGTGCAAGTCCGCTTAGTGGATGTTTACCTGGCTTAATGCAGATTCCAGTATTTTATGCCTTATTTATGTTTTTCCCAACAGCTTTTGATTTAAGACAAAAAAGCTTTCTTTGGGCAGATGATTTAAGTTCTTTTGATTCAATATATGATTTCCCTGATGGATTCAGTATCCCTTTTTATGGAGACCATGTGGCTTTATTTCCAATTTTAGCAGCAGTTGCCATTTTCTTCTACATGAAAATGACAACAGGTCAACAAACTGCTATGCAAGGGCCACCACAAGAAGGAATGCCTGATATGAGTAAAATGATGAAGTACATGATTTACTTCTCACCATTACTAATGCTAGTTTTCTTTAATAACTATGCCTCTGGATTAAGTTTGTATTATTTTATTTCTAACTTAATTAGTATTGGAATCATGTTGGTGATTAAGAACTATATCATTGACGAGGAAAAAGTTCTTGCTAAAATTGAAGTGAGTAAGAGTAAACCTAAAAAACAGAATCGTTTTCAAAGGAAAATGGCTGAGATGATGGAGCAGGCAGAACAGCAAAAGCAAGCACAGCAGCGTCGTAAGAAGTAGTAATTACGATTGTAAGATTTTTATTTTAGTTAGCCTTAGTTCATACAACTAAGGCTTTTTTTGTTTCTTATTACTACACTAATTCTTTTTGTAATTTTAACAATGAGATTAATAAAAGTAGTATGAGAATTCAACCAAATGATAAAATAGCTACATATGGAAGCTATTAGAAGGAAAGAAGAGCAACTAAACTAAGGATTAAACTGCGTAAGCTTAGAATACTGTTTACATATGTGTTGTAAAGTCTATTCTTTTTCATAAAAGTTCGGAGTTATAATAGGTCGTTTATGATAATAGGACGGTACAAAAAAACCCAGACGGACGTCTGGGCTTTTACTAACTAAATCAATCAATATAAAAATGAGGTAATCAGCCTCGATCTTTCCTATCCTTGTGGTGTTAAAATTACACGGTCTATAACGTGAACTACACCATTTGTTCCTTGTATATCTACAAGCGAAAGAACAATATTACTTACACGACCATTAGCGTCAGTTAAAGTAAAATTATTTGTATCTGCAGTGATATCACCACCTATTGTCCCTACTGTTCCACTGGTTAATTGACCAGATGTTACATTGGCTCCGTTAACTACGTGATAAGTTAAAACTGCATCAACAGTTGCTTCATCTAAATCTGTTAAGGCTGCAAGTTCTAATTCTCCTAATAATCCTATAAAAGCATCATTCGTTGGTGCAAAAACTGTAAAAGGTCCAGCATCACCATTAGAAACAGTACTTATCCACGGAACTGTTGGAGATCCTGTGTCCGCATATGCTAAAGCATCTACTAAAATTGATAGAGCATCATTAGTAGTTGCAAAAGTTGCGATAGTTGGTCTAGCAATCACTTTATCTACAACATGAATAATTCCATTTGTAGCTGTAACATTTGGTGTAGTTACATTTGCACCACCTGTTACACCAGATCCTCCATTCAATTCAACAACTCCATTGTTCACATTATAATATAAACTTAACGTAGTATTATCTGGTCCTGGAGAAGCAGTTGAAGCATAGCCAGATCCAGCATCTATAAGAGTTTGGGCTTCAATAGTAGCACCTATAATAACATGGTTTAAAAGAATGTTTCTAACCACTTCTTCTTCTGCAGCACTTAAGTTGTTTAAGTCTAAACCTGTATCGCTTAATAAAGTTGCAAAGGCGTCATTGGTCGGTGCAAATACAGTAAAAGGTCCAGTACCTTCTAAGGTAGATACTAATCCAGTTGCTTCTAAAGCTGCTGCTAAAGAAGTAAAACCATTTGCTAAAGCTACATCTACAACTGTTGTAGAATCTACACCACCACCGGTGTTGTTGTCATCATCACTGCTGCATCCAGTTAAACCTACAACTAATAAGAATACTGTCAGTAATTTGAATGTTTTTGAAATAATTTTCATTTTTTTGGGTTTTTAAAATTGTTCAACATTGCACAAACCTATATAGTTTGTTTAACAAAACTACAAAATGATTAAACAAAAATTTTATCTAACTTTTATTTTTACAATAATTTTAACACTTGCCTTTGCTCAAAAATCCGTCAATCAGTATAATAAAGACGGCAAACGTCACGGATTATGGACAAAGACCTATTATAAGACAGATCAAAAACGATATGAAGGCACTTTTGTCAATGGTAAAGAAGTAGACACCTTTAAATATTATGCCTTATCAAAGGGAAAAAGTGTTTTAAGCGCTATTAAAATATTTAACCCAACCGATAGTATTTCTGACGTTATTTTTTATTCTTCCAAAAAGAAAATTATAAGTAAGGGTAGGATGAATGGTAAGCGCTACATTGGTAAATGGGTCTATTTCCATAAAGATGGTGTTAGCTTAATGATTGAAGAGTATTTTAACGATAATGGATTATTAGATGGAGAGCGAAAAGTGTTTTATCAGTCAGGTAATCTAGCTGAAAGTGCCCAATATATGAATGGAAAATTGGAAGGTACGTCTAAATGGATTTTAGAAAATGGTCAGGTATTTAGATCATCCGTATATAGTAAAGACCAGTTAAATGGTAAAACAGTAAATTATGATTCTTCGCAAAATATAACCTCAGAAGGAAAATATACAAATAATCGTAAAGTAGGGATCTGGAAATATTATGAAGGAGGTAAAATCAAAAAAGAAATAGATCACACCAACCAAGTCGTGATTAAAACGTATGAATAGCCTTAAACTATATTAATGATAGTTTTTATGCATGGCAGTCACACAAAGTTTACCTTTTTTATTTTGTAATTTTGCCGCTGATTTTGAGTCTAAATATAAATTCAAATTTATAGTCAAAGTGAAACGTGTCATTGTAGGACTTTCGGGAGGAGTTGATTCTAGCGTTGCAGCCCATGTTTTAAAAGAACAAGGCTACGAGGTGATTGGCTTATTTATGAAGAACTGGCATGATGATTCTGTGACTATTTCGGATGAGTGTCCATGGTTAGAAGATAGTAATGACGCAATGCTGGTGGCTGATAAATTGGGAATTCCTTTTCAAACAGTTGATCTTAGTGTTGATTATAAAGAACGTATTGTCGACTACATGTTTAATGAATATGAAAAAGGTCGTACTCCTAATCCGGATATTTTATGTAATCGCGAAATAAAGTTTGATGTCTTTATGGACATTGCTATGAATCTTGGTGCAGATTATGTTGCAACAGGACATTACTGTAGAAAGGGAACCATTGAGAAAAATGGAACCAAAATACATCAATTACTTGCAGGCGTAGATGGAAACAAAGATCAATCATACTTCTTATGTCAATTGTCTCAAGGACAATTGGCAAAAGCATTATTTCCAATAGGTGAATTAACCAAACCACAAGTCCGAGAAATTGCCAAAGCTCAAAATTTGATAACTGCGGAAAAGAAGGATTCTCAAGGTTTATGTTTTATTGGGAAGGTACGGCTACCAGATTTTTTACAGCAACAGCTAAAACCAAAAGATGGAATTATTGTTGAAGTGGATCAGACCTTAGATATTTACAATCAGGCTTTACCAATATTTGATTCAAAAGAACAGGAATTGGCATATTTATCTAAAAAGCCGGAGTATGCGGTTTCAGATGGCAAGGTTGTGGGTAAACATCAAGGAGCGCACTATTTTACTAAAGGGCAACGTAAAGGACTAGCTGTAGGTGGTACAAAAGAACCTTTGTTTGTTATAGAAACTGATGTTGAAGAAAATATCATATATACTGGTCAGGGTAAAAATCATCCGGGTTTACTTCGTAATGTTTTATTTGTAACGAATGAAGAACTACATTGGATAAGAGAGGATTTAGCACTTAAAGATGGTCAAACCATGCAAGTCATGGCCCGAATTCGATATAGACAGCCTTTGGAGAAAGCAACATTATACAAGGTTGCAGGTGGTCTTTATGTTGAGTTTAACAATAAGCAATCCGCAATTACAGAAGGTCAATTTGTAGCTTGGTACCACAGGAATGAATTATTGGGCTCTGGTGTAATTGCGTAGTAGATAAGCTATTCTTTATACGTACCTTTAACTTTTATTGTAAAGCATTTATGGCAAATAGAATTACCTCACTTTTTAATATCAAATATCCGATTATTCAGGCAGGAATGATTTGGAATAGTGGTTGGAAATTAGCTTCCGCTGCTAGTAACTCTGGGATTTTAGGTCTAATTGGAGCCGGTTCTATGTATCCTAATGTATTACGAGAACATATACAAAAATGCAAGTCAGCAACTGATAAACCATTTGGAGTCAATGTACCAATGTTATATCCGAACATCGAAGAGATCATGAATATTATAGCCGAAGAGGATGTTAAGATTGTATTTACGTCAGCAGGAAATCCAAAAACTTGGACTAAATGGTTACAAGACCAAGGTATTACTGTTGTTCATGTGGTTAGTTCTGTAAAGTTTGCATTAAAGGCCCAAGCAGCTGGTGTTGATGCAGTTGTTGCTGAAGGGTTTGAAGCTGGAGGCCATAATGGGCGCGATGAAACCACGACCTTAACTTTAATACCAATGGTAAAAGAACAATTGACGGTTCCTTTAATTGCAGCAGGTGGTATTGCTACAGGAAAAGCTATGCTAGCTTGTATGGTTCTTGGGGCAGATGGTGTGCAAGTAGGTAGTAGATTTGTAGCTAGCGACGAATCTTCGGCACATCAAGATTTTAAACAAGTCGTGGTAGATGCTAAAGAAGGTGATACACAATTAACCCTAAAAGAATTGGCACCAGTAAGGCTTATTAAAAATAAGTTCTATAACGAAATCCAAGAATTATATAAAGCAGGACCTACAATTGAAGAATTAAAAGCTCTCCTTGGTCGTGCGAGAGCCAAGCGGGGAATGTTTGAAGGAGATTTAGAGGACGGAGAACTTGAAATTGGCCAAATAGCCGGCTTAATTCACACTGTAAAACCCGTTGCTGATATTGTCGAAGATATGGTTAGGGAGTTTGAAGAAGCTAAGAAGGCTATTGCTTCACTTTAAATATACTTGACTTCAATTAAGAATTCACAATGAATTTTATTCGTTTAGCTTAGATCCAAACCCTACTTTTGTACAATGGTTTTGAGCAACTATACTAAAGAATTTAGATATAATCTTAAACTAGCCTCTCCAGTAATTTTAGGTATGCTAGGGCACACATTCGTTGGTTTTATCGATAACGTTATGGTTGGTCAACTAGGTTCTGCTGAATTAGCAGCGGTCTCATTAGGAAATAGCTTTATTTTTATTGCAATGTCTATAGGCATAGGGTTCTCCACAGCAATAACTCCGCTAGTTGCAGAGGCAGATACTGAAGAAAACTTCTCAAAAGGAAAATCCGTTTTTAAACATGGTTTCTTTTTATGTACGGTTTTAGGAATTTGCTTGTTTTTACTAGAACTTCTTGCTAAGTCTTTAATGTATGTAATGGATCAGCCAGAGGAAGTGGTTGTCCTAGCCATTCCATATTTAGATTTAGTGGCGTTTTCTTTGATGCCACTTATTGTTTTTCAGGCATTTAAACAGTTTAGCGATGGTTTGTCCATGACTAAATACCCTATGTATGCAACTATTGTTGCTAATGTTATTAATGTCGCAATTAACTACGTACTCATTTTTGGAAAATTTGGTTTTCCGCAAATGGGAATCGTTGGTGCTGCAATCGGAACATTAATTTCACGATTTGTTATGTTGTTCTTTTTGTGGTGGATACTTGCCGTAAATAGGAAATCTAAAGCCTTTGTTACTAATGTTAAGTTTTTTAGATTGAGCTTACCAAGTGCCATGCAGATGTTTTTTGAAGTTGGCATATTTACAGCAGCTATTTGGCTCAGCGGGTTACTTGGTAAGAATGCGCAAGCTGCTAATCAAATCGCTTTAAATTTAAGTTCTATGACCTTTATGGTGGCTATGGGATTAAGTGTCGCAGCCATGGTTAGAGTTGGTAATCAAAAAGGGCTTAAAGATTATATTAATCTTAAACGCATAGCTGAGTCCATTTTTTTAGTCGGTTTTATATTTGCAGTTCTTTTCGCTTTGTTATTCGCTATTTTTCATGAGATCTTGCCTCATCTATATGTGGACTTAGATGACCCGGCAAATGCATTGGATACAGCTGAAGTGGTGCAAATTGCAGCAAGCTTGCTTTTAGCAGCTGCTGTATTCCAGATTAGTGACAGCTTGCAAGTTATAGCATTAGGTGCCTTAAGAGGGCTGCAAGATGTAAAGATTCCAACCCTAATAACATTCGTTTCCTATTGGTTGGTAGGCTTTCCGGTGAGTTATTTTCTTGGAAAAGAGGAAGCGTTAGGAAGTCTTGGAATTTGGTTAGGACTATTGGCAGGATTAACCATTGCAGCAATTTTATTGTTCATTCGGTTTAATTATCTTACAAAGCGTTTAATTTTGCAACAAGACAATATTTAAAAATGGAATTACCAAAATTCATTCTAGGAGATAATACAGACCATCCTGATGCGATTTATATTATTCATACAGAATTCCCTAGGTTTATCATAAATCTTGAGAATGATGAAGTGGAGTGGTTCGAGGAGTTTGATCAGCATGATCAAAAAGAATTAGAAACAGAAACTGAGAACTATATTAAACAAGCTACTGAATTTTACGATAGGGAAGTAGCACGTTACGAAGACTAATGCTAGACAGGCTTTTAGAATTAGATACTGAACTTTTTGTTTACCTCAATAGTCTTGGTAACTCATCATGGGATTGGCTCTGGCTCGCTATTACAAATGAGTTTACCTTTGTGCCTTTGTATGCAGTTCTATTATTTCTTATCTACAAAAGGTTAGGATGGAAAGCCTTACTTGTAATTGTGATAACCATCACCTTGATGATATTATTTACAGATCAGACTACTAATCTGGTAAAGCGTTCTGTGCTTCGCTTTAGACCTTGTGCATGTGATGAAATTAAAGACTTTATCCGTTTCATAGCTGAACGTTGCAGTTCTAATCGAAGTTTCTTTTCGGGCCATGCCTCTAACTCTATGGCTGCTGCAGTATTTGGTGGCTTAGTGTTACGACCGTACTTTAAAAACCTCATATTCATTCTTTTAATGTGGGCAGTATTAGTGGCTTATAGTCGTATTTATGTTGGTGTGCATTTTCCAGTGGATTTAATTTGCGGAATGATCTTTGGCGCACTTGCCGGATTTGGTTTTTACAAGTTAAATAAGTTTGCTTTAAGACGCTTTATTTCAGACTAAGGCGATAGAGGTGATTTACCAATCGACTACGATGGCTTCTAGTGCCTTTTTTAGAAGTATTTAAATCGTATATCGCTATAAACTCAATGGTGTAAAGATCATTAATCTGATCATAACTACTAAGTTCGTTGGCGCTATTGGTAAGTAAATGAAATTCTTTTTCTTCAGGAATTTGTAGTCCTTCTTCTGATTTTAACTTTGGTATTTTATCTCCATAGTGGTAAATGGCTTCAGGTGAAACCTCATTTATACTATAGAGTGATAGTTTTGAGTCGGTAAGTTCAGAGACTGATTTATAATCTGCCTGAATTTGCATTTCAGAAATTGGTAAAGCAAATAACCCTAAACTCATCATAAAACTAATTAAGAGATAAAAGCTAATTTTAATATTATTGGATTTTAAACTTTTAATCAAAAAGATTCCTATTAAGAGCAATATAATTGTGATTAATAAAAATCTAATTAAAACCCAACCCGTTAAAAAAGGTCCAAAAAAGAATCCTAGAAGTCCAAATAATAAACCCATACTTGCAATCAAACCAAAAGCAAAATATACAGGTATAGTTTCACGTTTGTGCTTAATGTTTTTAAACTCTCGAGTTAGATAATCGATATAAAAACCAATATTAAGTGCTAACGGAATTAATACTGGCATTAAGTAACGCGACTTCTTCTCTGGTATCAAAGAAAGTAATGCCACGGCTATTATGGTCCAAAAGAAGCTAAAGCGGTAGGCTTTTAAATTTGAAACTCTAGATTTCATGTATGGATACAACAAACTAATAAAAGCTGGTATGGTCCATAAACCACTTTGAATAAAGAAGCTCCAGTAATAATAAAAAGGCCTTACGTTATAACTGCTCCAATTTGAAGTTTCTTTTGATGCAATAGCTGCAAAGGTTTCAGGATCTGCGATTCTTACATGAAAATACCACCATCCACCTAATACAATGCCAAATATCAATAAGCTCATCAACTTTAAAAAATGAAGAACTCTTCCTTTGAGTTTAAACGATATACCATAGGCAATCACAAAAGATAGGAATAGCACATAAAGCGATACAGGGCCTTTAGAAAGCACAGAACAGGCTAAAAAGAGTACGAATAACAAACTATTGACAATGCTTGTTTTTTGACTTTGAAACATTTGAAATAATTGATACAATGCCATTAGCATAAAGGCATGTGTATAAATATCCCAAGGGGCTTCAATGATAATACCAATCACATAAAATGAGCTTAAGACTATAAATCCGTTCATTAAACTATGTGATTTATTAAGTTGTAGTTTTTTAGAGAAGAGGTAAATGGAAATACCGATACTTGCCATAAATAATAAGGCTGGCCAACGCAATGCTAAAAGAGACTTCATGCCGAAAAGCATTCCAAAAACTGCGGTAACCCAAGTGGGTAGTGGTGGTTTTTGATAACGTGCTTCACCATTCATTGTTGTAAGAATCCAGTTGTCATCCGTTATCATTTCTCTGGCAGAAATGAAGTTACGCGCTTCCATGATTGTTACTGGAATGACATCTATAGTAAAGCCAAGCATTAGTATTACAAAGAGTAATAAACTGAGGATTGGATATCTTTCGAGGTACTTAATCATTAGTTGTTTGTCTAATTAAAAAAGCATTGCGTGCATAAATAATCATTCCAAAAAGGTGACCAATAAAAAGTACTGGATCTTCTCGAATAATAGCATAAGTTAAGATTAAAGAGGCACCAATTAAACTTAATACCCAAAATCCCATTGGTAATGAAGACTCCTTATGACGTTCTGAATGTATCCATTGGTAAATAAATCGTAATGTGAATATTATCTGAGCAACAATTCCTAAAATCAGCAACCAAGTTGGGATAGCCTCATTTTTAAATAAGAGTTCAATATCAATTTTATTGTTGTTGTAGTAGAAGACAACAATAAGAATAGGCACAATAAATAGTAAATATTGCAATAGTTTTGGCATTTTTTGCCATTGTCCTTGTAATTGAAGATTTCGTATATAAATAAAATAGGTTAAACTTTGACCAAGCATAATGGCAAAATCTAATCTTAAATAACCATAAACAAATAGTAAAAACGACGCAATAAGACTCAAAGTCCAAAAAGTACTAGGTGTAATTACTCTACGGTGTTTCTCAGAGGTAATCCATTGCACCAATAATCTTGAAGAAAATAAAATTTGTGCTAAAAAACCAATACTGTAAATTATCCAATCTTTCATTTACTGGATTTTGCAACGTCGTAATTGATGTATTTTTTCTTCATCCATAGGTAGGCAAAACAGTCCATTAATGGTCCAATTAGGCGGTTCCATACCCCAAACTTTGCTGTGCCTGCAATTCGAGGAAAATGCTGTACAGGAATTTGAATAACTCGGCCATTCTGTAACATAATCATTGCTGGTAAAAAGCGATGTAAACCTCTAAACATTGGAATACGTTTAGCGTAATCGGTCTTAATAACTTTTAAAGGACATCCTGTATCATCCATGCCATCTTTTGTAAAAGTACGTCTAATACTATTAGCAATTTTAGAAGACATGTTTTTTACAAATGAATCTTTACGATTAGCACGGACTCCCGTAACTAATTCGTGAGTGTCTATATGTTCGAGTAAAATATTAAAGTCTTCTGGTGCAGTTTGTAAATCGGAATCTATATAGCCTAATAGTTCTGTGTCCACATGATCAAAACCTGCTTTTATGGCAGCGCTTAATCCTCTATTTTCTTTAAAGCTTATAAATTGGAAGGCCTTATTGCTATCACATATCTCTTCGATCATGGTCTGACTTGCATCTGAAGAGCCATCATTAACAAAAAGAACCGCAGTAGGTACAGATGCTATTGATAGATACTTTGATAGTTCTGTTTCAACCCGTTCAAGATTATCTTCTTCATTATAAACAGGAACAATAATCGTAAACTTATAAGACATATAATTGATTGCTTCGTTCCTGCAAAAGTATAGTTTTTTTCTTATAAAGAAAGTAAGTATTCCGCAGCGGCAAATGGAGTCGTTTTGCCAGATTCAATACGTGTAATTTGATGTTGCAACTCGGACTTTACTTTGGTAGAGGAATAGAAATCAGATTTTAAACGTTCTTCAATGGTTTGCAGTAGCCAGAATTTATTCTGTTGGTTTCTATTTTTATCAAAAAAATGATTAGCCTTTGTGGTTTTAAGGTAGTTCTGAATTAATGTCCAAACATCGTTAATGCCTTCTTGTTTTAAGGCACTGCACAAAGATACTTTAGGTATCCATCCAGAATCTTTTTCTGGATATAAATGTAAGGCGCGGTTAAATTCAACTTTCGCTGATTTAGCAGCTTTAAGATTATGACCATCGGCTTTATTTATAACTATAGCATCGGCCATTTCAATAATCCCACGTTTTATGCCTTGCAATTCATCACCAGCACCTGCCAGTTTAAGCAATAAGAAAAAGTCAACCATACTATGCACTGCAGTCTCGCTTTGTCCAACTCCAACAGTTTCTATTATTATGGTATCAAAACCAGCAGCTTCACATAAAACTATAGTTTCTCTTGTTTTTCTGGCCACACCTCCTAAAGAATCGCCTGAAGGCGACGGTCTTATAAATGCATTTTCATCTTTAACAAGATCTTCCATACGAGTTTTATCTCCAAGAATACTTCCTTTACTTAAGGTGCTACTTGGGTCCACTGCAAGTACAGCAACCTTTTTCCCAATACTTGTAAGGTAACTACCAAAAGCTTCAATAAAAGTACTTTTTCCTACCCCTGGAACTCCAGTTATACCGATGCGTACAGATTTGTTTGAGTGAGGTAAACATGCAGAAATTATGTCTGTTGCTTTTTTTGTGTGCGTCTTGTTTTTACTTTCCACTAAAGTAATGGCTCTACTCAAATCTGTAATATTTCCCGAAGAAATACCAGCTACGAGTTCTTTAATAGAGGGTTGTTTTTTACGCTTGGCTTTTATTGAGGCTGCAGAATTTGAACTTAATATTTCTGGTGGAGAAATACCATCTTGTTCATGCAAAGCGGATTTATATGTTTTATTCTTTTTAGCCACTTTGCAATCACTGGTTAGGGTGCAGAATTGGGATATACTACAACTGGTATTTCAATAAGTGTCTGATCCCAAGCCATAGTGAGTTTAAGATTTCCTGTTTTATTATCAAAAGCAATGGTGAATTTTTCTACAATTTCTTCTAAGTCTTGTTTAGGAACCTCTAATTCGATAACATCAAAATTTGGATCCCACATGGGTTCCATTTTCTCATTGACACCCCATTTGTAATCTTTGGAGTTAAACATTACTTTCCAAGAATTTTTCATTGGTACCGTCCAGAGGGTATACTTTCCTTTTTTTAACAGCATCCCATCGATCATCAAGTCTTTGTTAGTTTGAAATGTCGTAGCTTCATTAGCGCCAGTTCTCCAAACCTTATCAAAAGGTACTAAAGCACCAAAAATTTCTCTATCACGTTTTGAGGGTCTGTTGTATTCAACATTAAGTTTTAAATCATTTAAAGTAATCTTAGCAGTATCCTTTGGACTTTTACGAAAAAATAAGTTCTCACCAAATGCCAAATAGATAACAAGACCTAGAGCAATAACAGATAAGACAATAAGGAGACGTTTTAGCATGAGTCTTTTTCTTAATCGGTTCTAAAATTTAAAGATAATTCAATTCCCTAAATTTATAGAACAGAACGCTGAATTTTAAGCAAATCTTATAAATTTTTAAAAAATTAAACTTTTTTGTCACACATAAATAAATGTGTCGTCTTTAAAGCGAACCGATCACAAAAACCAATTTATCATTAGTACGCTACAAATTCATATTGTTGAAAAATGCAAGAAGAATGATAGACAAGCACAGATGCAATTGTACAATAAATATTGCGATGGTATGCTCATAGTGGCACTTCGATTTGTCAAGGATACTATGGAAGCTGAGGATATTGTTCAGGAGGCATTTATCAAAGCATTCTCTAATTTAAATCAGTATAGGGCAGAGGTGGCCTTTGGGGCTTGGTTAAAACGAATTGTTGTTAATCACTGTATTGATGTATTAAAATCAAAACGTCAGCGCTTAATGGAATTAGAAGAACATCATTTAAACGTTGTAGATGAAGACTATGAAAATGAGTGGTTAGTTGATGATGAGATTACCTTAGAAGAGGTAAAACAGACAATTGAAGAATTGCCAGAAAAATATAAGTATGTTGTGATGTTGTACTTAGTAGAAGGTTACGATCATCAGGAAATTTCAGAAATATTAAATATTACTGAAGTGGCCTCAAGAACACAGTTATCACGTGGTAAACAAAAGTTACAAGCAATATTAAAATTGAAGAAAAATGGCACAAGATCTTAAAAATTTATTTGAAAAGGACTCCAATGCGCAAAATGCTAAAATGTCTAAAGGTCATGAAGCAAGGTTTCTATCTAAACTGGATGACGCCTTGCCACAGGAGACAAAAGCTTCAAGATTTAGTTTCTTAAATATTGCAGCAAGTGTAGTGGTGATATTAGGATTGAGCTTTGGTGCTTACCAGTTTTTAAACAATTCCGGCGGTGATACTCCTGAAGGAACCGAAGTAGTTAATGGAGGAGAATCCAAGAAGGACATTAAAAGTATGGGAGAAGTCGTTCCTGATTTAAAGCGAGTAGAGGACTACTATTTAGCAAGCATCAACCTTGAGTTGTCTAAAGTACAAATGACACCTGAAAATAAGGACTTAGTTGATGGCTATATCCAAAGGCTAAAAGAGCTCAATGACGAATACGACAATCTTATTCTAGAACTCAATGAAAATGGTCCAAATGAAGCAACTTTAGATGCTTTAATAGATAATTTAAAGTTTCGATTAAATCTCGTTATGAGACTCAAAGAAAAGTTACAGGAGTTTAATGACGACGCCTTTGAACAAGTAATCACATAATCAATATTATACATTAAATCAAAAAACGAACAGTTAAATCAAAAAATCATGAACACAATTAGAATTTTAGTATTGTGCCTTATAACCACAATTGGGTTTGCACAGAAGAAATTAAGTAAAACATCACAGTCTATTAAAGTCAATAAGGATGTTGTGGTAGATCTAAATACCAGCTATGCCGAAATTGAAATCAGTACGTGGAATAAAGATATTGTTGAGGTTGAAGCCTATATTGAAAGCGATAAGTTATCAGAAGAGCAGTTAGAGCGTGCTTTAAAAGCATGGAATCTTAGGGTAGATGGCTCAAATGACAACGTAACTATTTCTTCTCAAGGCGGAAGAGTACTCGGCCTTTTTGGTGAAGAGGATTACACAGCGATTTTAAGAGACTTGGAGTTTGAATTAGCAGATGTGCCGGAGATTTCAGAGATATTGGTATTGCCAATGGCAATGTTAGCCGATATGCCTGCGATACCGGATATGCCGGATATGCCAGAATTTCCTGAACTACCTGAATTACCGGACGGGATTAAATCAATTAGTTTTGATTATGACAAATATCACGAAGAAGGTGAGAAGTATTTAGCAGAGTGGAGTAAAAAGTACGAAAAGAAAGGTGGCAAGGAATTACAAGAAAAAATGGAAGCCTGGGTAAAGAAATTTTCGGAATCGGGATACCAAGAGAAAATGGCAAAATGGGGCGAAGAATATGGAAAGCGTTTTGAAGGCAAGTGGGCAAAAGAAATGGAAGAATGGGGAGAAAAATTTGGTGAGTCTTATGCAAAGGATATGGAAAAATGGGGAGAAGAATTTGGAAATGAATGGGCTGAAAAAATTGAAGCTTGGGGTGAGCGTTTAGGTAAGCAAATGGAAATGCAGGCTGCAAGAATGGAAAAAGATGCCGAACGTGCTTCTAAAATGGCAGAGCGTGAGGCAAGAATAGCGGAGCGCTATGCAGAGCGTATTCAAGCAGCAGCAGAACGTGCAGAAGCAATGGAAGAGCGACGAGAGCAAATGAGCGAGCGAAGAGAATCTGCTTTAGCAAGGCGTTTAGAATCTGGAAACAACACTAAAGTAAGAAAGGTCATTAAAATTAAGATTCCTAAAAAGGCTAAACTTAAAACAGATATTAGGCATGGTGAAATAAAATTATCGTCCGTATTGTATAATATGGAAGGTGAAATATCTCATTCTAGCTTATTAGCAGAAAGTATTGATGGAAGCGAAACGTCCATCAATACTTCCTATTCTGATGTTTTAATTAATAATTGGTTAAACGGAACTTTAGGATTAAAATTCGTAGATAATGCATTACTGAAAAATGCTCAAGGATTATCATTAACATCCAATTCATCTAATGTTAATATCGACTACCTATCAGGTAATAATATAATAGATGGTAGTTTCGGTGAATTAACCATTCATAATATTTTGGATTCTTTTAAGAATTTAAACTTAGTTTTAGAGAATAGTGAAGCATGGCTTAAAATTCCTAGTGTTGAATATAATCTTATGTTTAATGGTGATCGTTCTAAGTTTAATAATGAATATAAAAAGCTTAAAACTATCAATGGAAATAACACAAACAAATCTATAATCATTAATGCTAAATATAGCAATGTAACTATGAATTAAGCCTTTATGTTGTTTGTTGCCTAAAGGTTTATTCTTCATTATCTTTCCTGTTTTCCATTAAAATAGATTCTTATTTTTATGGAAATTTATTTTTTATGGCCCTAAGTCAATTTGAGTTACTTCTTTCGAAAATTCATTCATTTCCAATTCTTAAAGATTTAGAATTGGCTGATTACACTACTTTGGATTTATCAGTAGCTAATGCAGCACTTAAATCTGTTGATGTCTCTTCATCAGATGCATTAGAGAATTACATCTGGAATTATATTAAAACTCAGGATGCTAAAGCCGCTTATGGCGGTTATTTAGAGCAACGCGGTATTTATGAACGTAGTAATTATTTCAACAAAGTACATCCTGATGAAGAGCGAAATATTCACTTAGGACTCGATTTATGGATTGAATCCAATACTGCTATTCATGCTCCACTTGAAGGCATCATTCATAGTTTTAATAATAATACCAATCATGGCGATTATGGTCCAACGATAATATTAAGTCATCAGTTTGAAGGTTTAAATTTTTACTCGCTTTATGGGCATTTAAGTTTGGCATCTATAAAAGGTCTTCAAATAGGTATGCCTATTAATAAAGCACAGGAGTTTGCTCGTTTAGGTACAGCAGAAGTTAATGGAGATTATCCACCACATTTACATTTTCAAATTATTAAAGATATTCAGCATTATAAAGGTGATTATCCGGGTGTAAGTAATAAAATTGATTTAGAGTTTTATAAAATGAACTGTCCAGATCCAAATTTACTATTGAAACTTTCCTAATACTATTCAAAATCGTCTAAGGAAAGGTGTTTTGATATTCGTCTTTACCGATGGTTGCACCTTCTGCAGAATTACAGTCCATAGTAATTTTCGATACACCATTAGATTTTTCGACAAAGACATTAAACTGTCCATAGTAAGCTTGTTCATTAATTTTACCTTTTTAAATATTCAGTCTCACTTCTAGATTTTAATCTATTGACAATTGCAAGACATATTATGCCTATAAGCATAATGTGTCCTGTAATAATTTTAACAATACCAAAATTGGCAATTGCAATAATAAGTGTTAAAATCCCTCTGCCTCCTATTTCGTACTTAACTCCGTTTTCAATCTTCATTGCAAAGTATAACGATGCTATACATAAGAGAGTTGTAAAAAGTAATGCAAAAAACTGAGGCTTTGCATATTTAAAGGAACTAGGAAGTTCTGAACTATATTTGAATTTTGGACTTTCACTTTTTAAAAAATCAAACACCTCTTGTTTTGTGTTTTTATCTTTTATTATTAGCTCATCCTCCGAGCTATTACCAAAGTATATTTTGATATAATCTTTACCAGTTTGATTTTCAATAAGAGTAATGTAAGAATATGGTATGCTGAATAGGTTTTTTAAAAAATCTAATTGTGTAGATTGTTCATTTAATCTTTGAAGTTCTTCTTCTTTTGGATTGCCCTTATAAATACATTTATCTTTTATTAAGATTAATTTGTTCGACTTTTAATTTCTTTGTTTCCAGTATTTATGCATTGTGAAATTATCTATAGAGTCATACCAAATTATTCTCAGAAAGCTAAAGTATCATTTTTATCAACACTCGGCTCGGATGACTTTATTTTTTCCACTGTATCCAATACTCTTGTAAGCTCTCTTTGGTTATTTTTAAATCACTAATATTAAAGTTCGTGTTCTTCTATTAGTACATTTTTTTAGTTGTTCTTTTCTTTGACAAAGGGTAGGAGCTTGGCCCCAACCACCAACATGGTCAAAAGAGGTATAGGCTTTACATTTCTCTTCAACACGTTTAAAAGGAATTTCCAAAAAATAAGTTACAATACCAGAACCCATGCCATCAGTAGTCATTATAATTTTATCAAAATCTACCATGACATATTTGCCTTCTTGGTATAATTTTTTAAGTTCATCACCAACCTTGGTGGACATTGAATTAGAGAATTGGTGTGCAACATCATCACCGTTAATAAACTCTTCACCTTGGTAAGTTCCTTTGCAAGCATCGTCTGTGCAAGTAATACTTTTAGTCTCATAAAGAGTTAAGTGGGCAGAATCTCTTTCGTTTTTGCAGTTAACAAGGATTAAATACGGTATTATAAAAAGAATGAGATAAAAACGTTTCATGTCTTAAAATAAAAAATCCCGATGCATTACATCAGGATTTTTAAATATATAATTCAAACTAATTTTTAGTCAATCACTAAAACCCATTCACCTTTATCGATTAATGGAATGGCTTGTTTATACTTCACTTCTTTGCTTTCACCACTCATGACATTTTTAATGGTTACACGATCGTTACGGCCAATTTTTGGTTGCTCTCTAACGATGGTTTCTACGACTTGTTGCTGGCGAGATGCATTTTGCCCAACGGCTCTACTTTGCGCAGCACGTTCGTCCATGTTCTGGATTTCTTCTTTTTGCTCAGTCGTTTTCTCCTGACGACGTTTTTTAGCTTCTTGAATTGTATTCGCGGTTTCCTGAGGAATTTCGCCTTTAAACAAGAATGAAATTACATCTTTGTTAACCTGATCAATCATGCCCTTGAATAACTCGAAAGATTCAAACTTATAAATTAATAATGGATCCTTTTGCTCATGAACTGCTAACTGAACAGACTGTTTTAACTCATCCATTTTACGCAAGTGCGTTTTCCAAGCGTCATCTACAATGGCTAAAGTAATATTCTTCTCAAAGTCATTAATTAATTGTGTTCCCTTTGATTCGTATGCTTTTTCTAAGTCTGTTACTACTTGTAAGTTTTTAATACCATCAGTAAACGGTACAACAATACGCTTAAAGCGATCACGCTGTGTATTATAAACGTTTTCTATAACTGGATAGGCTAAATCTGCAGCGCGCTGCATTTTTTCACGATAGTGCTTAAAGGCCTCCTTGTAGATAACTCCAGCAATCTCTTGCTCACCCATTTTACCGAATTCTTCTTCAGAAATTGGTGAAGCCATTGAGAAGTAACGAATTAACTCAAACTCAAAGTTTTTATAATCATTCGCTGCCTTATTAGTCATTGCAATACCTTCTGAGGTATCAAAAATCATGTTGGCTAAATCCACACGAAGACGCTCACCATGTAAAGCATTACGACGACGTTTATATACTACTTCACGCTGCGCGTTCATAACATCGTCATATTCTAATAAGCGTTTACGCACACCAAAGTTGTTTTCTTCTACTTTTTTCTGAGCACGCTCAATAGATTTTGAAATCATTGAATGCTGAATCACTTCTCCTTCCTTAAGACCCATACGGTCCATCATTTTAGCGATTCGTTCTGAACCAAAGAGGCGCATTAAATTATCTTCTAAAGACACGTAAAATTGTGAACTTCCCGGATCTCCTTGTCGACCTGCTCTACCACGTAATTGTCTATCGACACGTCTTGAGTCGTGACGTTCCGTACCAACAATAGCAAGACCGCCTGCTTCTTTTACTTCGTCACTCAATTTAATATCTGTACCACGACCTGCCATGTTAGTGGCTATGGTTACCTGGCCAGCATTACCAGCTTGTGCAACGATTTCTGCTTCTTTCTTGTGCTGCTTAGCGTTAAGTACATTATGTGGTATTTTACGAATACTTAACATCTTACCAAGTAACTCTGAGATCTCAACATTGGTCGTACCAATTAGAACTGGACGTCCAGCATTTGACAAGCCTACAACTTCATCAATAACGGCATTATACTTTTCACGCTTGGTTTTATAAACTAAATCTTCTCTGTCATCTCTTGCGATAGGTCTGTTAGTTGGAATTTCAACAACATCTAATTTATAGATTTCCCAGAATTCACCAGCTTCTGTAACCGCAGTACCTGTCATACCAGATAATTTGCGGTACATTCTAAAATAGTTCTGAAGCGTAACTGTTGCGAATGTTTGTGTTGCAGCTTCAATTTTCACATTCTCCTTAGCCTCTATAGCTTGGTGTAATCCATCTGAATAACGACGACCATCCATAATACGACCGGTCTGCTCATCAACGATCATCACCTTATTATCCATAACTACATACTGTACATCCTTTTCAAAAAGGGCATAAGCTTTCAATAATTGATTGAGTGTATGGATACGTTCTGATTTAATACTAAAGTCTCTGAATAAATCTTCCTTTAGAACCGCCTCTTCTTCAGCTGCTAATCCCTTTTCTTCAATCTTAGCGATTTCGGTACCCATTTCTGGCATAACGAAGAAGTTTGGATTATCTTTTCCAGAGAGGTAATCAACACCTTTGTCGGTTAACTCTACTTGATTATTTTTCTCGTCAATTACATAATAGAGTTCAGCATCTACTTTTGGCATTTCTCTATTATTATCTTGCATGTAGAAATTCTCAGTTTTTTGAAGTAATTGTTTAACACCTTCCTCACTTAAGAATTTAATTAAAGCCTTGTTTTTAGGGATACCTCTGTAAACACGTAATAATTGAAATCCACCTTCTTTGGTATCTCCTGAGGTAATTAGTTTTTTAGCTTCGGCTAAAACACCTACAAGGTATTTACGTTGTACAGATTCGATCTGTTCTACTTTGGGTTTCAACGCATCAAATTCATGTTCATCTCCTTTTGGAATTGGCCCAGAGATAATTAATGGCGTACGTGCGTCATCAACTAATACAGAATCTACCTCATCGACTATAGCGTAATGGTGTGGGCGTTGTACTAAATCTTCTGGTGAATGCGCCATATTATCACGTAAGTAGTCGAAACCAAATTCGTTATTAGTACCATAAGTTATATCTGCGTTATAAGCTTTACGACGCGCATCAGAGTTTGGTGTATGGTAATCAATACAATCTACACTGAGTCCATGAAATTCAAAAATAGGAGCCATCCAAGCACTATCACGTTTAGCTAAATAATCGTTAACTGTAACAAGGTGCACACCTTTACCAGCAAGTGCATTAAGGTATACAGGGAGTGTTGCGACTAAGGTTTTACCTTCACCTGTTTGCATCTCAGCAATTTTACCTTGGTGCATGGCAATACCACCAATGAGCTGAACGTCATAGTGAATCATATCCCAAGTAATTGGCTTACCAGCAGCATCCCAAGAATTAGCCCAGACTGCTTTGTCCCCGTCTAATGTTACGTAGTCTTTACTTCCAGACACCTCTCGATCAAAGGCATTTGCAACTACAGAAATTTTTGGATTATGAACAAAACGTTTTGCGGTTTCTTTAACCACAGCAAAGGCTTCTGGTAGGATGTCATTAAGCACTTCTTCTGTAACCTCGTAAATGTCATCTTCTATTTTATCAGCAGCAACGTAAATATCCTCACGTTCATCAATGTCTTCAGTGATTTCAGCTTTTGCTAATAATTCGTTTTGTTTTTCTAGAAGTGGCTTTCTAGCTTCAGCAATCTTATCTTTAAATTCTATAGTTTTTGCTCTAAGCGCGTCGTGGGATAAGGCTTCTAAGCTACTTTCGAAGGTTTTAATCTTATCTACAATTGGTTTAATAGCACTTACATCCTGCTTGGATTTGTCTCCAACAAACACTTTAAGTACTTTATCTAATATACCCATGGTCAATATTTTGTAATAGCCTGCTTAGTGAACAAACTATGTGTTAATTTCAGTAAAATGGTTGGCTTGTAAGGCCTAATAGGATTCTTGTTTTAAGAGAATCCGAAAATAAAAAAAGTCTCTCAGTTAAGATAACGCAAGAGACTTTTTTTGTGATTTCATTATATGTTAATATTCGTCCTCATTCCAGAGGTAATCTTCGTCAGTTGGATAGTCTGGCCAAATTTCTTCAATTGAGTCGTACGAATCTCCTTCGTCTTCAATCGCTTGTAAATTTTCTACAACTTCAAGAGGTGCTCCTGTTCTAATAGCATAGTCAATAAGCTCATCTTTTGTTGCTGGCCAAGGTGCATCACTTAAATATGATGCTAATTCTAATGTCCAATACATTTGCGTGTAATTTTAATTTTTGCAAAAATAAATTTTTAGCTGAATAATTCAAGAAAAAACTAAATTATTTGAAATAATAATAAAAAGAACGTCTAAACTTCATCTTTTGAGCTCATTTCTTTCGATGTTCAGCCCTAAACTGAAGACTTAAAAATCACGATTCTTTTTTTGGAATCCACTTAATCTCTTCAGCTTGCAAATCATGTGACAACTTCCGTGCCAATACAAATAGATAATCAGAAAGACGATTTATATACATAAGTGTTTCTGGTTGAAAAGGCTCTAATTCATTGAGGTGAGAAGCTAAACGCTCTGCTCTGCGACACACAGTACGTGCTATGTGACAGAATGACACCGTTTGATGCCCTCCTGGAAGTACAAAGTGTGTCATTGGCGGTAAACTATCTTCCATAAGATCCATTTCCCTTTCTAGTTTTTCAATATCAGCATTCGAAATCTTAGGAATGTTTAATCTTGCTTTCCCATTTTTAAGTGTTGCTTTTTCAGGATCTGTTGCTAGGATAGCACCAACTGTAAATAATCGGTCTTGAATTTCCATCAAGGTGTTTTTGTACAATTGATTAATATTTTGATCACGTATAAGACCAATGTGTGAATTTAGTTCATCAACAGTACCGTAACTTTCTATGCGAATATGATGTTTAGGAACCCGTGTGCCACCAAATAGCGCTGTTGTTCCTTTATCACCTGTCTTTGTGTATACTTTCATATAGCAAAGTTAAGGATAATGGCTCTAAGTAAGAAGTATAAAAAATGATTAACTGTTGAAGGTGTCGCTCTCAATAATACCATCACGTAAACGAATAACACGTTTAGCATGTGCAGCAATATCCTCTTCGTGAGTTACCATAATAACGGTGTTTCCCGCGGTATGAATCTGATCGAAGAGTGCCATGATTTCTGTTCCTGTTTTGGAGTCCAGATTTCCTGTTGGCTCATCAGCCAGTATGATTGAAGGTTTATTTACGAGAGCTCGGCCAACTGCAACACGTTGTCTTTGTCCACCTGATAATTGATTTGGTTTATGATCCATACGATCCTCTAAACCTACATCAATTAAAACTTCAGTAGCGCGATCATTACGTACTTTCTTTGAGGCACCAGCATAAACCATAGGTAGGGCCACATTATCCAAGGCAGTGGTTCTTGGTAATAAGTTAAACGTTTGGAATACGAAACCAATTTCTGTATTTCGAATATCCGCTAACTCATCATCGGTCATTTGACTCACATCCTTGCCGTTAAGTTTATACATACCAGCCGTAGGTGTATCTAAACAGCCTAGAAGATTCATTAAAGTTGATTTACCAGAACCTGATGGGCCCATGATGGCAACATATTCACCACGTTTAATATCAAGATCTATACCTTTTAGTACATGAACAATTTCTTGCCCTAGTTTAAAATCGCGAATAATGCCTCTAATTTCAATGACGTTGTCACTCATAAATTATATGGTGTTGGTTGCTTAAATCCTTTGCAAGATAAAAGAATTAAAAAATCAGTTCGCCAATAAGACGTTAAAGTTAACGCCATGTTACAATCTAATCTTAAAATGTTCTTTGGCTTGCTCTTTTCTAAAAAATACAAAGCCTAAATGGAAACAGTCTACCGTAACCCTAACAGATTCGTGATTTTTAATGTGTTGCCAAGCTTCTGTCATGCCTTTAGACCAATAAATATCATCAAAAATAAAGACGGAATTGTTATTTGCTTTCGGCAGAAGCATTTCAAAATACTCAATGGTAGCGACTTTATTATGGTGCCCATCAAAATAGATGCAATCATAGGATGGCTGACTAAGATTGGGTATGGCTTCGAAAAACGCACCTATTTGAAAGGCTATATTTTCAATACCTAAAATATTCAATTTTGATTGTGTAAATTCTGAGGTCTTCTTGCAACCTTCAATGGAAGTTACTCTTGTATGTTTATTTGACAGTGCAAATGCATAGGTGCCAACTCCTAAAGAGGTGCCTAATTCGAGGATAGTGTTTATGTTAAAGTATTGACTCAGTCTGTATAGCAGTTGTGCTTCTTTTTTAGAACTACTTGAAATATTCACCATTCGTCTTACTTTACGGCGCTTTGAATTCAGCGACTTAGAGCCTTCACCACGGTCTATAACCTGTAATATTTTATCAGAAGATTTTAATAGTCGACGATAGTTATTAATTAATCCATAATCAGAATATTTAGTTTTATCATAAAGGCACTTTGTCACAAAGTTGTAGATAAATGGAGAGTGCACGCCATGCTGATTTGTGGCAGATAGTATGAATTTTATATAAGCTATGAATTGATGCATTACTGTTCTAGTTTTTCTGCTAACTCAAACCATCTCATTTCCTTTTCTTCAATAGTGTCTATTATCGTTTGAAGTTCTGTGGATAAAGTATTAATGTCGTCTTCTGATAGTTCTGGATTATTAAACTTGCTCTCGAGCGCTTTTTTATCCAATTCTAAAGACCGGATTTTAGATTCTAAATTTTTGTATTCTTTCTGCTCATTATAGGATAATTTATGTGCTTCATTTTGTTTAAGGGCCTTTGAACTATCTGATTTTTCAACACTTATCTCATGTTTAGGTTGACTAGAATCGTATGCTCTAAAATCTGAATAATTACCAGGAAAGTCTTCGATAATGGCATTTCCCCTGAATACAAAAAGATGGTCGACAATTTTATCCATAAAGTAACGATCATGCGATACTACTAATAGCACGCCAGGGAAGTCCATTAAAAAGCTTTCAAGGACATTTAAGGTAACAATATCTAAATCGTTTGTAGGTTCATCTAAAATAAGTACATTGGGATTTTGAATTAGAACGGTACATAAGTAAAGTCGTTTTTGTTCACCACCACTTAACTTTTCAACAAAATCATATTGTTTTTTGCGATCAAAAAGAAAACGTTCTAATAATTGTTGCGCACTTATTTGTCTACCCTTTGCAATTGGAATATAGTCGCCAAAGGCTCTAATGACATCAATGACTTTTTGCTCTGGATTTACGGTAATACCGCCTTGTGTATAGTATCCGATTTTTACTGTTTCTCCTAATACAATTTTTCCACCATCAGGTTGAATACCTCCTGTAAGTAAATTTAGGAAAGTTGACTTTCCTGTGCCATTTTTTCCGATGATTCCAATGCGTTCTCCTTTTTTAAAGGAATAGTCAAATCCATCGAGAATATTTTTGTCTTTGAATGCTTTAGAAACATTATGAAACTCAATGATCTTACTACCAAGACGTTCCATATTTATCTCTAGTTGTACGTGATGATCTTTACGGCGTTGATGTGCTTTTTTCTTTATTTCAAAGAAATCATCAATTCTACTTTTTGATTTTGTAGTTCTCGCCTTGGGTTGGCGTCGCATCCAATCCAGTTCTTTTTTAAATAGTTGTTTGGCTTTACCAGTTTCTATAGCTTCATTTTCAATTCGGGCTTCTTTTTTTTCTAAATAGTAAGAATAATTACCCTTATAGGTGTAGAGTTGACCGTGATCTAGCTCAATGATTTCGTTGCACACACGTTCTAAAAAATACCGGTCATGGGTCACCATAAAAAGCGTTTGTTGAGTCTTAGCAAAATAATCCTCTAACCATTCAATCATTTCAAGATCTAAATGGTTGGTTGGTTCGTCTAAGATGAGAATATCTGGTTGACTTAAGAGTGCTTGAGCTAATGCTAATCGTTTCTTTTGTCCACCTGAAAGTGTACTCACTTTCATGTTAAGATCGTTAAGTTTTAGTTGCGAAAGTGTTTGCTGATATTGTGTTTCAAATTCCCAAGCATTTGTTTGATCCATCGCATCAAAAGCCCTTTGATAAGCCTCTGTGTTCTCTGGATGTTTTAAAGCTTTTTCATAGTTTTTAATTATCTCTAAAATAGGAATGTCAGAAGCGAAAATTGTCTCTTCAATGGTTAAGTTAATATCAAGCTCTGGTTCTTGGTTGAGAAAAGCCAGACGTAAGCCTTTCCTAACTACAATTTGTCCTTGATCAGCTGTATCTTTTCCTGAAAGAATATTAAGAATGGATGTTTTGCCACTTCCGTTTTTTGCTACAAAAGCAATCTTCTGATTTTTATGAATGCTAAACGACAAATTTTCGAAGAGAATAAGTTCGCCATAAGCCTTAGAAATATTTTCTACGTTGAGGTAATTCACACTAATTTTTTTACAAAGAACGAAATAAACCGAAAAGAAACCTAATAGTTTTGTTATTGCTGGTGATACATTATATTTGTCGGTAAACACCTATTTTACCCATGAAAAGCATAAAGCTTTTGATTATTGTCCTAAGTTGTATCCTTGTGTCGTCATGTATTCCTCATAAAGACATAGTTTATCTTCAGGATAAAGAAAATTCAGGATATGATACAATTCCGAATAACTTATCCGAAGTACAAAAGCCTTATAGGATTCAGATTGATGATATTTTAAATATTAGAATTAAGGTTTTGGATCAGGAGAATGTTCAGATTTTTAATCCAACAAGTGACGAAAGTGTATTGCAAGCAAGTATTGCTGAGCGCGCATATTTTGATGGTTTTACAGTTGATTTACATGGGAATATTAGAATTCCTATTTTAGGTGAGATGAATGTACTTAATTACACCGTAAGAGAGATAGAAAATAAAATTAAAAAGAAACTACTTGAAGAACAGTTCAAAGAAACCTCAAATATATTTGTAACCGTAAAATTAGCCGGGCTTAGATATACTGCAACAGGTGAAATTAATTCGCCTGGTACCGTAACGCTCTATAAAGAACGTGTTGATATTTTTGAGGCTATTGCCAATGCTGGTGAGATACCTGTAACTGGTAATAGAAAAGAGGTAATGATTATTAGACAATATCCTCAGGGACAGAAAATTCACAGTCTAGATTTAACAGATGTTAATGTAATGAAGTCACCTTACTATTATATCCAACCTAATGATATGATATATATAAAACCGCTCAGGCAAAAATCTATTGGTACAGGCGAAACAGCTGTTTCGAGTATAACTACATTAGCAACAGTTATTACACTCATTACCTCAGTAATTATACTTTATTCGCTTTGATAAGATGGATTATAAAGATTATGAAGATACTG
>NZ_JABSST010000139.1 GCF_013213975.1 Winogradskyella sp. | reverse complement strand
CACTTTCGGTTAGGGCTTTATCTCGTTTTTCTATTTGGCTGATCATTTCATTAAAATCATCAGCTAAAGCACCTAATTCATCGTCACTCGATTTTTTTGCACGCAAGGTATAGTTTTTCTGTTGAGAAATTTTCCGGGTGAGTTTTGCCAAAGATAGAAGTGGATGGGAAAAAATTTTATGCAAAAGTGAGGTTTAAAAATATGCAAATAAGCCGACAACGACCAATATGGTTAAAAAAAGATAGGTTAATCGTAGTAATGCGTTATTGAGTTCACTTAAGTCGGAGCATATCAATACCTTACCAATAATAACATCATCTAAATAGATATTTTGTTGAACCTCGAGCGTTTGCTTGATAAATCGATATTCTTTGAACGATTTCAAAATACTATAGCTTTTAGTGCTTAAAGCATTTTTGTCTCGTGCATAGTGAGCTAATATCTTGCCTGAACTATCGTATATTATTGCGCCAATAATAGCGGAGTTTCTTTTTAATGATAGTAAAACCTCATTGGCATCTTGAGTATCTACAAATGAGACGGCAGACGTTGTATTATCAGCAATGATCCGAGTAATGGTAACTAGTTTATTTGCCATGTTTGCTCTGATGTCATACCATTGAAAAACCGCTAAACTAGTGCCTGCCAGTACGATTCCCATAGTACTTACAAACATAATGATGAGCCAGAAAAAGGGTCGCGACCAATGAGTGTTTCGGCATCAGGATTTGTTCCTGGAAGTGGTGCCGGAGCAATAGTTTTAGAATCTTTAGAAAGTGCGAAAGCACGAAATGCTACAATTTATGCTGAGGTTTTGGGTGGTGAGATTAATTCTGGTGGACAACGTAATGGCGGTACTTTGACAGCACCTAATCCAGGTGCTGTAAAACGATGTATCTCTAGTGCACTAGAAAATGCTAGTGTGAAAAATACAGAAGTAGATGTTATTAACGGTCATCTTACTGCGACCACTAAAGATGCTTTAGAAATTAGAAATTGGAGTGAAGCATTAAACCGAAGAAGAGAAAATTTTCCGTTTATTAATTCTACTAAATCTCTTGTGGGACACTGCCTTGCCGCTGCAGGCGCGATAGAGTGTGTTGCTAGTATTATTCAGCTAAACCAACAGTTTGTTGCACCGAACAAAAATTGTGAAGACTTACATCCTGAAATTGAAAAACTAGTAAATAGAAATAGGATACCACAAAAAAAATATGCACATAACTTCAATATACTAGCTAAAGCGAGCTTTGGCTTTGGTGATGTTAATGCGTGTGTTTTATTTAAGCGATTTAAGGTATAATCCCAATGAAACCTGGAATTATAGATATGTACTTACATTGAAATAGACATACTTCTACAGAGAAGTTTTTCAAATGAATCCAGTACTATTTTAATTATTTATTTCGATAGTATTGAGCGTATCCTTGTTAAGGTATTCCCTTAGTTTACTTATGTATACTTTTATACTGCGTGTAGTAAACTAGTCATTATTTTTCAGACTTTAATCATAGTTTCAGAATGGAAAATGAAAAATGATCGACTTTTTTAGCATAAAATGTAAATAATATTAGTCCAATTATTGACTTATACAAAATACCATTTATTGTGCAAAAATAGGAGAGAAATAGATCTAACTAACTACTTTGATTTGCTTTGTAATCTGCGCACCAATTTCTCAACAGATAAGCCCTGAACTAATATGGAAAATACCACAACAATATAGGTGATCACTAAAAACATATCTCTATTCATATCTTGAGATAAACCTAAAGCTAAAGCAATAGAAATACCACCTCTTAATCCTCCCCAAGTCATTATAAGTGTTGTTTTAGGCACAAAATCTAATTTCTTTTTAAATAGATTCACAGGTAGAATTAATGACAAGTACCTTGCAATTAATACGGCAGGAATTATCAATAAACCAGCAAAAATATAAGCCTTATCATATACTAGTACCAGCATTTCCATGCCTATTAGAACAAACAATATGGCGTTTAATAAGATGTCTATTAGTTCCCAGAATTTATCAACATAACTCTCTGTGGTTTTAGACATTGACGCTTTTCTCACGTGATCATGACCAACAATTAATCCAGCAGTAACTATAGCTAATGGAGCAGAAACATGAATCTTTTGAGCAATCATTGTACCGACCATAACCATAGCAAGTGTTATAATGACTTCAATTTCAAACTCGTCAATAGATTTCAACATTTTGTAAGTAAGCCAACCCAGTAATCCTCCAAAAACTAATCCTCCAAAAACTTCAACACCAAAAAGCTTAAGTACAGATACCATTGAGAAAGATTCAGTCCCTGTGGCTATTTCATAAATTGTTAAAAACACCACTACACCTACACCATCATTAAATAGGGATTCGCCAACAATTTTAGCTTCTAATTTCTCTGGAACTCCTGCTTTCTTCAAAATGCCCAAGACGGCTATAGGATCAGTTGGCGAGATTAATGCACCAAATAAAAGACAATAAATAAATGGCACATTCAAACTAAAAAGCTGAAGAATAAAATAGCTTAGACCACCAACTATAAAAGTAGAAACCAATACACCTAAAGTCGAAAAAACCAGTATAGGCCATCTTTGTACTTTTAGTTCATTGAAATTAGTATGTAATGCTCCTGCAAACAATAAAAAACTCAACATATGATCAAGGAGGAGATCGTTAAAGTCAATACTTCGGACTAAAGCAATTTCTTTTTCTAGGAGCGTAGCATTAAAATAACTTAAGCCAAATACGATTAAGGTATATTAAATGGTTATAAACATTAGTCCAATGCTACTTGGCAAATTTAAAAATCTAACATTGATATAACCAAAAATGGCAGCAAGACCAATAAGAATTGTAATGATTAAATATGCATCCATAGAATAGCAACTATAAAAAGTAAATCGGATATAAATTATTTATTGATCACTGATTCTTGATTGATGTATTTACCTACTACTATAGCTGTTAATATCACAAGATAAAACTGACCGATAAGCCCAATCAAAATAGCAGCCTTCTGAGCTATTGGTGTCACTGGCAGAATGTCTCCGTAACCTATGGTCATTAAAGTGATATATGCGTAATACATTAACTGATCTGAAAACTCTAAACTCGCATTTAGACCTGAATACGAATTAGGATACAAAATCTCTATAGATAAACAGGCAAAAAAGGAAAGTAATCCAAGTGAAATGTAACCACTTATGAGCCCAAGTATTACATTTTTCTGCACCACCTTAGATTGCCAAACTTGACGTATTATTTCTATAGTCACTATACTATAAAACAGAAAATACGAAGCAAACTTTAAGTAATTAGTTGTATTATAAGATTCCCGATCAGTAAAATTAAGCACTAGAACAACAGTAGACAATGCAAACAGCAAAAACATTAAACGAATTAAGCGTTTTCTTTTATAAACGAGAACAATACCAGCTATCAAATTAGCCAATAAAAACAAAGGCATTACCCATAATTCAAACCATTGTGCATTAATAAATACTGATCCGAAAAGAATTATTAGTTGTGTACTTAAAAATAGTTCAAAGCGATATGGATACAAGGTGCTTAACATTGCGCTATGAATCTGCCAATATAGATTCATCAAATTGATAATCTTTATAGTTTACTTTAAATAAAATACTATAAAAAGAAGGTATAAATAGTAGTGTAATAACAGTC
>NZ_JABSST010000138.1 GCF_013213975.1 Winogradskyella sp. | reverse complement strand
GTCCAAATTAAAATGGTGGTTGTAGCTCAGTTGGTTAGAGCGCCTGATTGTGGTTCAGGAGGTCGTCGGTTCGAGACCGATCTTCCACCCAAAAAGACAAAGCCTTTCAGAAATGAAAGGCTTTTTTTGTATACTCTTGTAAGAGTACTATGTTATTCTGTAGCTTTATCGACAACTATTCTCTCATCCCTATTCGCTAATTCCCATGCTGTATGAAAAACTAAGCGCGTTCTGTTTTCCAACAGATCATATTCAATTTTATCGGGTGTATCAGTAGGTCTATGATAATCATCGTGAGTGCCATTAAAATAAAAAATAACTGGAATATTATTTTTAGCAAAGTTGTAATGGTCAGATCTGTAATAATAACGGTTGGGGTCATTTTCGTCGTTAAATTTATAATCAAGATCAAGATTACAATACTTAGAATTAACTGCTTCAGATATATTATGAAGGTCGGTACTTAATTTATCACTTCCAATGAGATAAATATAATTTCTTTCACCTTCAATACGCTTAGGATCAGTTCGTCCTATCATATCTATATTAAGATCGGCAACTGTATTTTCAAGCGGAAATATAGGTTCTACATCGGTATAATAACTTGACCCGAGCAGTCCTTTTTCCTCCCCAGTGACATGTAAAAATAAAAGCGAACGTTTTGCACCATTGCCTTCATTTTTTGCCTTTTTAAATGCTTCAGCAATTTCAATAAGTGCAACTGTACCAGATCCATCATCGTCAGCACCATTGCAAATCTCCCCGTTATAATAACCAATATGATCAAGATGTGCAGATAAAACGATGATTTCCTCTGGTTTTTCGCTTCCTTCTATATATGCTAAAACATTTTCAGAATTAACATCTTCAGTTTTATTTTCAACTGATATTTCTAAATTAGTTTGAACAACCGTTTGTTCAGATTTTTGCAACACATCTTTGTGTAAGGCTTTTCCAAATTCTTCATTTACCAATAGCATCAATAATTCGTCTTTGTTATTTTTTACAGATAATCTACCTTTTGATCCTGAGGCAGCCTGTCTTTGGTAATAAGGTGCATATCGGCTAAATAAAAAGTCATCCATATAAATTAGGGCTATAGCACCATTAGCTATGGCAGCCTCTCTTTTACTGGATAGAGATTGACGTCCATTTGTCCATTTGGTTTCCTCATTTTTACCTGAGGTTACATAGTTACCGTCCCCATCTTTAGGTTCTCCAGATTTTGCAAGAACGATTTTTCCTTTAACATCAATTCCTTTGTAATCAGAATAATTTTCTGAATCTATTCCATAACCAACATAGGCAATTTCTTTGGTTTGTAATTCTAAGTTTTCTGAAGTTCTCAATACAATATGACTCTCGAAATTGCTTAATTCGCTACCATTTATGATTATCTTGGCTTTAGCTACACTTTGTCTTTGCAAAGGAACCTCCTGAAAATAGTCATCTTCACCCAATGGTGATTTAATCCCTAATGCTTTATATTGAGATTTGATGTACTCAACGGCTAATTTTTGTCCATTTTCCCCTGTGTCCCTGCCTTCAAATTCATCCGAAGCATATCGATAAAGCATTTCTTTTAATTCGTCGGAGGTTATTGTTGAAGCATATTCTACAGGATCAAGCGTTTTAACTTCATTCATTAATTTTGATGAAGATGTTGATTTTGAAGGTGTACCACATCCAACAATAATGGTACATAACAGCATTAAGCGTAAAAGTGTTTTCATGTCAATTATTTTTTTTAAAATTACGAAAATCGATGTAGTAGGGATTTGTGCCTAGAAATCTTTTTAAAAACTTTAACACTAAAGGACCCCGGTACTTAATCTGTCTGGCGAATTCGCCAAATACCAAGCTGTCGAGAAAATTAATTTTGTGCGTTTCTCAAGAAGCTTATAATTAATTTTATCTGCTGTATCCGTTGGCTTTGTATAATCTTCATGCTCTCCATTAAAAAAGAAAACTACAGGAATACCTTTAACCGCGAAATTATAGTGATCTGACCGGTAATAATAACGGTTAGTATCATTTGGGTCATTGTATTTATAATCTAAGTTGAGTCCAACGAAATTTGAATTCGCTGCTTGAATTATGAAATGTAACTCGGTACTTTTTCGGTCGGCTCCAATCACATAAATGTAGTCTTCGTTATCTAAATGTTGTTTATCCACACGACCTATCATATCAATATTTAAAGTACTGATAGTATTTTCTATTGGAAATATAGGATGCTCTGTGTAATATCTAGAACCGTGAAGTCCCACCTCCTCGGCAGTGACATGTAAAAACACGACAGACCTTTTTGGGCCATTACCATCCATTTTTGCTTTTTTAAATGCCTGGGCTATTTCAAAAACCGCAGCAGTTCCAGAACCGTTGTCGTCTGCTCCTGGATAGATATTTCCATCTATAATTCCTTCATGGTCAGAATGTGCAGAAATATAAACATACTCTTCTGGGTATTCTGAACCTTCAATATAAGCTATTACATTTTGAGAATCGTTTAGCTCTTCTGGAAGAACATTATTTGGAACTATTTGGTAGTAATTAGGATGAGATTCGGGAGCCTTAATACCATGATCTTTGTAATAAGTTCTAATGAAATCGCATACGCGATTGTGACCCTCTTCTCCAGTCTTTCTTCCATTGTATTTAGGTGAAGCAATTTCTTCAACATGAATTTGTAATTCATCAGATTTAATGGTATTCAAATATTTAATGACATCTGCTTCATTTTCATATGCAATACTCTCCTTTAAATTTTTGACTTTTTCACTGTGTCTCAATGTAGCGCATGATCCAACAAGAAGTAGTGCAAATGCAAATAGAATTTTCATTTTAAAAAATTGATTTAAACAAAAATAGAATAAATGTTCTATAAATAGCCCTGTACTTTAACTCTAATTATTGAAATTTACCATAAGAAATTCGAATCTCAAAAATTTCATTGTTTATTGATGTTTTGAGAATTTATTTGTTCATTTTTATCAACCTCAAATTTGCCAATTTTATCATTAATCCCTTTATAAATTAGTAAACTCACTGAAATGATAACCATTAGAAAAATATACTGAATTGATTTTGTTTTTAGTCCGTCCTTCCTTGATATGTAAATAACGATCAAGCCAGAAAGAAAAGCGATAATAATAGGTGTGACCGCGATGTTTGAATAGGTAGTTACTGATAAAATCGTTGCTGTTAAAGCTGAGAGAAATCCAACAATGATAAATGCTTTTTTCATAATTTCGTTTATTATATGGTGATCGCTTTCTATTCTTGGGTATACTTTAAGATTAAGGGTGACAACATTTGTGAAGCCAAAATTATCAGAAATATATTAACTGAATTACTTTCGTTAATCTATTATAAACTACTCCGAAAATACAAAGCTTATTTAGATATAGCTAAATTTATGAGTGTTATTAAAAAACTAGTAAAAAATCTTTGGCTACTTCGAAAAGGGTTTTATATTTGCATCCGCAATTGGAGAAATGGCAGAGTGGTCGAATGCACTGGTCTTGAAAACCAGCGAGGGTCACACCTCCGGGGGTTCGAATCCCTCTTTCTCCGCTGAAGTTTTATTAATTTCAACTAAAGTCCTGTAAATGTATAGTTTACGGGACTTTTGCTTTTGTAAAAGGATGATCATGTTGCTATAAAACAATGATTTTCCGCTTTATTTTTAATTTCATCAATTTTTTTAGCAC
>NZ_JABSST010000137.1 GCF_013213975.1 Winogradskyella sp. | reverse complement strand
TTATAAAAAACCCAAGGGAAACAAAAAGATGCAGGCTATACCATTTTTTATATGGGTATTAATGCAGGAGCTTTCTTAGGTATTTTATTGTGCGGATATATCGGTGAAACTGTAGGATGGCACTATGGTTTTGGGCTAGCGGGTATTTTTATGTTCTTTGGAATGTTGCAATTTTACTTTGCACAAAAAATATTTGGAAATATCGGCTTGTCTCCAAAAAATACTGATGAGTTAGATGATGCAGTTGAAGATGTCATCGAAGATACTACAGAGGCTATTGATGAAGTTATGAGTACAGCTTCAAAATCAAAAATTACGTCTGATAGATTAAAGGTAATTGGTGTATTCTCCTTTTTTACAATTTTCTTTTGGTGGGCATTTGAGCAAGCAGGAGGGTCTATGACCATTTTTGCTGCTGATTATACAGATAGGGTTTTAGAAGGTGATGGTGCAATGACGTTCAAAATTTTCAATGCAATATTGACTGTTGTACCAATGTTGATTATTACATGGGTTCTAATCTTATTATTTAAGCAAACTTTTGCAAAATATGCACTATCTAACGTTTTGTTAGGAACAAGTTTTGTAATTATCTGGGGCATTGTTATTTGGATGCTAAATAAAGAGTTTAGTGAAGATATTGCCGAAGTAAAAGCATCTTGGTTTGGGATACTAAATTCCTTCTTTATTATTGCTTTTGCTCCCTTATTTTCAAAAGTTTGGGAAAGCAAATATAACCCGTCAGGTCCAGTGAAATTCGCTATTGGATTAATCCTATTAGGACTTGGATTCGGAATTTTATCTTATGGTTCTGCAGGTATTCCACTTGGTGCTAAGACGGCTTCAGTGAGCATGATTTTCTTAATACTAGCTTATCTGTTCCATACTTTAGGTGAATTATGCGTATCACCAGTCGGTTTATCTTATGTTAGTAAATTGGCTCCTTTAAAACTTGTTGGGATGATGTTTGGTATTTGGTTCGTTGCCAATTTTATTGCCAACTTAACTGCAGGTTGGACAGGTAGTTATATTGATCCAATCGTTGAAGAATACGGAATGGCAACCTTCTTCTTAATATTCACTGCTATTCCTGTTGGAGCTGGAATTGTAATGTTAATATTAAATAAAACATTACTTAGAATGATGCACGGAATTAGATAATTTCGAAACATCCACTACTGATTTAATCAGTTAAATTAACTTAAAAAGTCCCTTATTTGGGGCTTTTTTTGTAAGTTCGGTCTAATATTTGCAACAAATCTGATATGAAAAAAATAGGACTAATCTTGCTCATTGTTGTTCTTGCGTCATTTAAATCCATGACCAAGTCAACAGACACCGAGATACAATGGGTAACCATCGAGGAGGCGATAGAACTTCAAAAAACAGCGCCTAAAAAGATAATAATGGACGTTTATACCAATTGGTGCGGCCCATGTAAACTATTAGATAAAAACACCTTTCATAATGCAGATGTCGTCGACTATATTAATAAGCACTATTATGCTGTTAAATTTAATGGCGAAGGTGATGATAAGGTTACTTATAAAGAAAATACGTATACCAATCCTAATTACGATCCAACAAAGGCTAATAGAAGAAATAGTGCACATCAATTTACAAGAGCTTTAGGTGTTAGAGCCTATCCTACAATGGTCTTTTTTGATGAAGAGGCAAATGTAATTGCGCCAATATCAGGTTACTTAAAACCAAGACAAATAGAGTTGTATTTAAAACTCTTTAATACGGATAAACACAAGGAAATGAATACTCAAGAGAAGTTTAATGAGTATTATAAAACGTTTAAACCGACTTTTAAGGAATGACGAAGAAAGGATCATTTAAATATATAAGCTCCCTTTTCATTTGTATAATGGAAAGGGATTTTTCTTTCTGTACATGTCGCTTTCCAACGCTGCACATAAGATTTATAGTTGCTGGCATCTGCTATAATTTTTATTGGTGCTAAACTATCAATAAGACGATTGAGGTTAATTCTTGGTGAGTCTCTAAGAAGAACATAATTGGGTGGAAAACTTAAATTTTTATAAATACCAAGACTATCTATAACAAGCAGCTCATCATTTTTGATCTTATATACAGACTCTAAATTATCGGTTGTGACATGATTAATTTCCTCTCCTACCTTATAATTTTGAATGACCTTATCGGTTTGATATTTTAAGGAATCTAAATTATGATGAACCAAGAGATGCGAGTTTTGTCGTAGCCCAAGAATGGTATGTCTACTTTTATTAAATACTATAAAGTTTTCTGATTCATTGTAATGATTAGAGAAAACTAATTGGGCCTGGAAGCTAATAATCCCAATCAATCCTGTTATTAACCACTTATAAGATTTGAACTTGTAAAATTGAACGAAACTAATAATGATCGTGTAGCAAAGTACTACCTGTAATACTGTAAATGGTATATCACGAAGCAAAAAATCTTCAAATTGCGCAACCCAAGCTATAAATCCATTTAATCCATCAATAACAGTACTGTAAATGGTTACTATCCAATCTGGCAAGACCTTGACTAAGGCTAGAACAATCACTAAAAGCCCAAATCCTAGAATAACTCCTAAAAATGGAATGACCACCAGATTAGAGACGAAGAAGAGTCCAGGAAATTGATGGAAGTAAAATAAACCAATAGGAGCCACACCTATTTGGGCGGCTAGGGTTACTGTAAAAATCTGCCAAAGTTTGTCTATTAGTAATAGCTTAGGTTTCCAAAGCTTGTAAATCAGAGGCTGGATACTTACAATACCTAAAACAGCCAGGTAACTCAGTTGAAAACCAACCTCAAAAAGAAAAGCTGGCTTAAATAGTAAAATGATAAAAGCGGATATCGCTAAGGTGTTGTAAATATTAGCTGGTCGTTTTAAGTGCATGGCAATACTTATAATGCTAAACATGGTAACCGCTCTGGTTACTGAAGGAGATAAACCTGCAATCACTGCAAATAGCCAGAGTAATGTGATGAGTAATGTTGGTCTTATTATACGACCGTGCTTTAAATAGAGCAATGGTCTAAACAGAAAATTGAGTATCCATAAAAGTATACCCACATGAAGTCCAGAAACCGCCAATATGTGAATAGTACCAGAATTGACATAGTTGTTATAAATAGTTTTATCTATGCTTTGTCGCTGTCCTAGAAGTAAGGCATTTATTATGCTTAATGTCCTGTCTTCAAATCCTGATGAAAGGAGTCGAGCATTAATGTGTCGTCTTAACTGATCCGCATATCCGTAAATACTTGTTGGTTCAGTAGAAATAATTCTTATGCTGTTTTTATCAAGATAAAGCTGATGATACACTTGTTTTAATTCAAGATATTGACTGTAATCAAATTGATGCGGATTAAGTGGCTTTTGAATGGTTTGGAGTTTCCCATTTGCAAATATTAATGCATCAACAGGTAAGGTTATGGCGCTTGAATCTAACCTTACATTTATTAAGAGTTGACCTTCTGTAGCCAACCTATTGAAGGATTCCAGATTAACAATATATTTTTCATTGTAAAGATCTGGTTTAAGCCGTTCCTTGATTTTTAAGGTAAAATTTTCATATGATTCTTTAAGGTCGATTTTGGTGTAATGCTGAGGTCTTAGTTTTTCATTTTTTATTTGGTAGGCATTAATACCAATACAAAGCATCGCAACATAAACCAAAAGACCAAATAAGGGCTGTTTACTTACCTTTCTGCGC
>NZ_JABSST010000136.1 GCF_013213975.1 Winogradskyella sp. | reverse complement strand
TAAAGAATATACGGCTTTGTTAGAGCGCACGCTAAATTGGACCATTGCTAATATGCAGTCTAAAAAAGGGTATTTTTATTATCAATATCGCAAAGGATTAAGTTCAAAAATTTCTTACATGCGTTGGAGCAATGCGTTTATGTTTAATGCAATAGCCCATTATTATCTTGAAATTAATAAATAAATGAAATCGGAAGCACTAAATCAGGTTATAACTTATGCACCAAGTTCTAGAGATGAGCTAATTGATTATGCTTTTGGACATAAAAAAATATTAGTAGCTGTTAATGCCGAAAAGATTTTACATGCGACGGATCAAAGTAGAGCCATTATAAATAGAAACCTTGGCTATCCAGACGGCATTGGTGCGGTTTGGGCATTACAAAAAAAAGTTCATAGATCAACGGTTAAGATTCCTGGTTGTGAATTGTGGTTTGATTTAATTCAGAAATATTATAAGAATAAATCCTTTTATTTGGTTGGTGGTAAAGATGAGGTGATTACTGCCACTGTAGCACAGTTGAAATCGGAATTTGAAGGCATTGTTATTTGTAACTATAGAAACGGTTATATCAAAACCGAAGATGAGGAACAAGCTTTAATTGAGGATATCAAAAAACATCGGCCAGATGTTGTCTTTGTCGCCATGGGTTCGCCAAGGCAAGAATTACTTATGGAGCGAATTCAGAAACATCATGAAGCAGTTTATCAGGGTTTAGGAGGAAGTTTTGATGTATATACTGGCTATGTAAAGCGTGCGCCAAAATGGTGGGTTAAAAACAACTTAGAATGGACTTATAGATTGATTAACCAACCTTCGCGAATAAAACGTCAAATACATCTGGTTCGTTTTTTTATTAACCTACATTTAAATAGATATTAAAGACTTATATGAATTATCAAATTACCATAATAGCAGGAGCTAGACCCAATTTTATGAAGATTGCCCCAATCATTCATGCCATTCAAGGAGCAAAAAATAAGGGAGAAGCCATCGATTACCGGCTAGTACATACCGGTCAGCACTACGATAAAAACATGTCGGGTAGTTTTTTTGAACAGCTCAATATTCCTCAACCGCATATTAATTTAGAGTGTAGTGGTGGGTCTCAGGCCGAGCAAACGGCTGCAATTTTAGTTTCCTTCGAGAGAGAGCTTGTGGCAAATCCCGCAGATTTGGTTTTAGTAGTTGGTGATGTCACGTCGACAATGGCCTGTGCACTTGTTGCTCAAAAATTACATATCAAGGTGGCTCATGTGGAAGGCGGCATAAGATCACATGATTGGACCATGCCTGAAGAGATTAATCGCTTAGTTACGGATAGTATCACCAATTATTTCTTCACCACCTCTGAGTTAGCAAATTCTAATTTGAGACATAGTGGTATTGATGAAGCGCAAATTTTCTATGTGGGTAATACCATGATTGATACGCTTCTCAAACAGCGCCCCAATTTTAGACCTCCAAGTATATGGGATCAATTAAAGTTGAGGGAGAAGGAGTACATCGTGATGACCTTACACCGTCCAGCCAATGTCGATGAAGAAAGCCAATTAAAAGCCATGCTAGACGAGATTATAGCACATACAGAAGACATACCATTGGTTTTTCCGGTGCATCCTAGAACGGCTCAAATATTAGAAAAATTGGATATTACTCATCCGCGACTACACACTATTGCTCCATTGGGCTATTTAGAGTTTAATTATTTGGCAGAAAATGCTAAAGCAGTCATTACCGACTCAGGAGGTATTACGGAGGAGGCCTCAGTTATGAATATTCCTTGCATGACCTTAAGAGATAATACAGAGCGTCCCGAAACTATTGAACTCGGAACCAACGAATTAGTGGGGACTAATCCTGAAAATATCAAAAAATATCTAAAAATTTTATTTTCTGGTAGGTGGAAATCAGGAAAACCCATACCTTTATGGGACGGAAAAGCTGCTACTAGAATAGTACATATTTTATTGCAAATAAATAAAAATGTGGGCTTATCTTAGTGGCAACCCTTAATGTTAATAGCACCAGTAAATCCCTTTAGTATTGAAAATTTTTAAAAGCATTCCCTTAAATGCTTTAAAAACTAACGCTATGATTAAAACATTACTTGAAAATTTTTCTCCAGAAAATAACACAACCTTCTGGTTGGTTTGTGCATTCGTTTCGGCCTTTTTAATAGCCTATAGAACCTTTCCAACCATATTATACGTGGCAAAGAAGAAACATTTGATGGATGAACCCGATAGCCGCAGTGCCCACTCGGACAGAACGCCAACTTTGGGAGGTATAGGCATCTTTTTTAGCCTTATTGTGGTTATGACCATTGTTGGAGCTTTTTTAAATACCAAGGTATTACTATTGGTCATGGGAGGGTTAACCATTTTATTTTTTCTTGGCCTTAAGGACGATTTAACCGTATTATCAGCCAGTAATAAATTTGTTGGGCAGTTGTTTGCTGCAGGCTTATTGGTGGTATTTACAGATACACGAATCATTGGGTTCTCTAATATTATGGATATTGATGTGTTGCCTTATTGGGTATCCATAATTTTCACCTTATTTGTGTATATATTAATTATTAATGCCTACAACCTAGTTGATGGTGTAGATGGATTGGCAGGTAGTATTGCCTTAAGTGCTAGTGCTATTTTTACGTATTTATTTGTTAGTGCCAATGAATTGAGTCTCGCCACCATTGCCATTGCCCTTTGTGGAGCCTTAATTGCCTTTTTACGCTTGAATTTTTCTAGAAAGAATAAGATTTTTATGGGGGATACAGGCTCTATGATTGTGGGGTTTTTATTGGCCTTTTTTACCATTAGTTTTATTAATATGGCGCAAGTCAATGAAAGTTCGGATTATTTTAAGGCATCTCCTGCTTTAGCTTTGGCCTTATTGTTTTATCCCTTAATTGATACCTTACGCATCTTTTTTATAAGAATTATTTTGCTAAAGAAAAGCCCTTTTAAGGCAGATAAAAATCATATTCATCACCGATTTATTCGTCAGGGCTTCAGTCATGTCAAAACTACAATGACAATAGTTATTATCAATGTTATTATCATTCTCATTGCATTCAATCGTTTAGATTTTAAATTAAATAATCAAATCATATCACTATTACTTTATGGTTCGGTGCTGTATTACTTGCCTTTTGTTGTTAATAAGCTTATGAATAAATCCTAATGTAAAATCTGTAGCTGCCTTTGCGAGTCCTTTTAATTGCCCTTATATTTGCTTGCTTTATAAATTAATTGAATGAAATTTAAATATCATATCATCATATTAGCCGTGTTCGTTGTTTCGTGTGCTTCTAAAAAAGAATTGTTGTACATACAAGATGCAGCATCCGTAGCGTCGAATCAGGTTGTCTATAGTTCTCCTAAGATTCAGCCTAACGATATTCTTAAAATTACAGTTGAAAGTACGGTGCCAGAGGCTGCTGTTCCCTACAATAGGGTATCGGCCTTGAATGTGCAAGCTCAGAATATACAAATGCTGCAATTGGATGGGTATCTCGTCTCACCAAAACATACAATTGTATTCCCGGTATTAGGGGAGATAGCAACGGAGACGAAAACCACAGAACAGCTTGAGGACACTATAAAACAGAAGCTAGAATCAGGGGGGCATTTGGTCAATCCAACGGTTACCGTACGATTAGTAAATGCAAAAGTGACCATTTTAGGAGAGGTAAATCAACCGGGGACCTATAATTTTACAGAGCAGAACATTACCTTTTTACAGGCTTTGGGTTATGCTGGAGACTTAACTATTAATGGGAAGCGTAATGATATATTATTAACTCGTGAGGTTGATGGTATACGGAAAGTCACACATGTGGATTTAACCTCTGCGTCTTTTATGAATAGTGAGTTTTATTTTATCAAACCTAATGATGTGATTATTGTAAATCCCAATAACCCCAGAGTAAAGAATGCTGGTTATATAGGTAATGTCGGTACAGTTTTGACGATTGCTTCCTTGGCCTTAAGTGTAACTATTTTATTAACTAGGTAGCTAATGGATAACCATTTCAATAATAATTTTAATTACCTAGAAGAGGACAGCTTTGATTTGAAGCATGA
>NZ_JABSST010000135.1 GCF_013213975.1 Winogradskyella sp. | reverse complement strand
TATACATTTAATGTTGTCAAAAAAAATATTAAATGAATTGCCTTTTTCATAATATCGCCTAAATGTATGGTAACGGTTAAGCTATGGTTTGTTACGGAATGTCACGCAGTGTCATTCCGACGTAAACCGAAAGATAGCAAAAATGCAGGGAATTTCCGACGGGAAATTCCGCCGTAATGAATTATAGGTATTGTTAGCGACAGTGTTTTTTAATTACCGCTAACAAAAGCCGTTCAGCTATTCAGTCCGACGCAATGTAGCTGGCGAGCGACGCAGATCGCAACATCTAGGATTTGGCGGATGGAGAACAAGTCCGACGTCAAGTTTAGTTTTTAGAGTTTACGTTTTGCTGAAAGTGCTTACTTAAAAATCAAAAAAAAAAAATCGCTGCGCGAATAGAAACAAAACTAGGCGAGAAGTACATTGTCGCTAACGGTCTCGGCTATGAGTAGTTGCGTGGGTTAGCACTTAACTTAGCAAGTACACACCATACTGAAAATCCGCGAGGATTTTCAGAAGTAGGAAAGGACAAGCAATTACTTATAGCCATTGTTACCATACGTTTTTATAAACTTTCCTTAATAATAGTCTCAATTCTTTCCTTGTCAAATCCGGACTCCAAATAAACAATTTTACCTTCTTTATCTATAATCATAAATGTAGGTGCAGCTTGAACTGAATATTTGCTAGCTAGTTCTTTTCCTTTATATAGTACTGGGTAATCTATTTTTATTTTGGAAACATATTTTTGTAAATCAGCTTTTGGAAAATTTTCTCTAAATTCCACACCATAGAGCAAAAACTCATCCTTTTTGTATTTCTTGCTCAATTCATTAAGCTCAGGTACAGCTTTAACGCAAGGACCGCAATACTTAAACCAAAATTCTAGTAAAACAACTTTGCCTCTAAATTGTGAAAAGTCAACTAATTTATCAGTCGCTAAATCTGGAATCTTCCAATCATCAAGTTTTTGTTTTTCACTATTTGTTTGACTTTCTTTTGATTGTAATGTCATATTTTCTTGCATTCGCTTGAAATAGTCCTGCAAAGTAATCCTTGTATAATTCTTTGGAAGCAAATCCCCAGTCCAAGTCCTATCGTCAATCTGGTAATTAAAATTCAAGTTCTCAATGGTTCTACTCATTGAACCTGTAGGTCCATTTGGCATTATTATTTTGCTTGGTAAATAATTAGATTTATTTATGATTATGGTATATGTGTTGAAATTTACATCAGCTTTATCAAATGTGTTTATTTTAAGTTGCTCCCAATCAATAACACTATTTTTTAATAACACGTCAAATACATAGTTTTTTTGTCCGTTAAATGTAATATCATCCTTTCTTTCAATTAATACATTTTCATTATTAATCAATTGAGGTAAAAGCTCCCTAATAGGGAAAAGTGTTAGTAATAATGGATTATTGGGATTTCGAGAACCTCCAGTCAATATCACTTTTTCAATAACCATAGATTGAATATGATTTTTACCATCAAAAATCAGTTCCGAATCCACGTTCTTTATGCGATATTTTGGTGTTGAACTTTTGTTGAAATTATCGAATAGGAAGAAAATTGAATCTTCACTGTGTATATAAGTAACCTCACTTTCGTTGCCTTCAAATCTTGAGGTATAAAAAACGCTTTCAATGTTGTTTAGATTAGTAATAGTGTTTTGTAGAATCTCAATATTAGATTCTTGACTATATACATTTAATGTTGTCAAAAAAAATATTAAATGAATTGCCTTTTTCATAATATCGCCTAAATGTATGGTAACGGTCTCGGCTATGAGTAGTTGCGTGTCCCGATAGCTATCGGGATAGCACTTAACTTTACAAGTAATCACCAAACTGAAAATCCGCTAGGATTTTCAGAAGTAGGCGAGAACAAGCAATTACTTATAGCCATTGTTGTAAACAGTTTTTTATTTTAATAGTTCATTTAATTTAGATTTTAATTTCTCTGCATTCAGATTGGAATCGATGATTTTGTAATCACTATCAAGCAAATAATTTGTTGGATAAGAAACAATTCCAAACTGGTCATTTATTTTTTTGTCAGCATCCCATAATGAAATCCAATTTACTTTATCATCAGCTAAAGCTTTTTCCCAATTCTCTCGGTTATTATCCACAGAAACACCAACAATTTGAAAGTTTGATTCTTGAAAATTATCATAATATTTACTAATATTTTTATTTTCTTTTCTACACGGTCCACACCAAGAAGCCCAAAAATCTAACAGAATGTATTTTGATTTTATATTATAGAGAGACACTTCGTTTTGATTAATATCTTTTAATTTAAAATTCTCTACGATATCGTTTTGGGAAAGTCTTTTCTTAATTCTTTTTTTAAATGCAGTTATTCCATTTTTTAGTGTTTTGCCGAAATCACTTGACTTCACAGAATCGCCTAACGTTTCGTACAATCGAACGACATCGGTATTAATTCCACCATATTGATATTTCAAGGCAAAAAGACTTATTTCAGAATTCGGGTTTGCCAAAATATAATTTCCGTAAACTCTCTGTCTTTCACTCCATATGGCAGTATAAGCGTTACTCAAACTATCTATAATTTTAAAATCCTCTAATTTGGTTATGTCAATTCCATTGTTTTTGTGGTCATTGTATTTTTTCATTGTAGAATTTAAACTATTTTCAAATTTTTCAAGTTCTGTATTTAGTTTTGATATCTCAATTTTACTATTGTAAATAGAATCAGAAATATTAACATTCACAGAACCTTTTTCCAAAATAAACATTTTAAAATCTATCTTCTTACCAAATTGAACAGGAACAGAATTTGAGCCAAATTGAAATAAAAATTTATTAAAAAATTGATTGTTGATGTTTACTTTAGGGGCAAAGTTTGTTGTGTCATTTGTGATTATAGCTTCTGTAGGTACTCTAATACTATCCAAATGAATTTTAAATATACCTTTTGAATCTACCTTTGTTGATTTTGTTATTAGTGAATCTTTATAAAAGTATTGAAGATACAGTGTTTTGTCTTTAAAAGTTTCGTTGGTAATTCCATTTATTATTGAGACGCTCGTATTTTTATCAGTATTTTGACAAGCTGTTATGAAAAAAAATATAAATATTAATTTGCGTGGATTTATCATATAATTAATATATAAACTTCCTTAATAGAGTTTTATACTGATGTATTTAAAAGCTCTTTGATTTCCCTTTCAAGTCTTTCGTAGTTCATTTTTTTTGCTTCATCTTCTGTGATGGTAATCTCTTTGCCACTTCTATCAGTGTATGTAGCAGGTATCACAGCTCCTTCTGAAATTTTCATAATGCGGTCATCAATTGAAATTAAATAATTGGTTGGGAATCCAGTAATGTGCTTAAAACCTGCGATTTCAATTGTTGTTGGTTCTGGCTGTTTTTTTTGAGAGGGAATTAAAAAAATATTTCTATTATAATCTTGTGCCAATTTCTCTAATTCTTTTTGAGAATCCCAAAAAAGTAGTACAAAATCAACTTTATCACTATATTTCTCAACAATTTTATTAAGTGAAGGCACTTCAAATTTACATGGTGCACACCAAGATGCTGTTACTTGTAAAAATAGTGGCTTTTTTCTTTTAGATGTATTGTAGATTGAACTATCTACGGTAATAAATTTATAATTATCAATATAACTGTCTCTAATAAATAATTTTATTGAGTCGTCATATTTCATAGCATTTTCTGCATCGTTTAAATCCCAATATTTTTGAGCATCTTCACGATATTTTTTTATTTGAGCTTCAGTGTCTGCAAATAATTTTCTTTCATCGTATGTCTGATTTTCATCTTTCTTACATGATTGTAATATGGTAAGTGAAATTAAAACTAAAATAATTTTATCCATTAAATAATGTTTGATTTAAATTGTTTACAACGGTTCGTATAACCGACAGTTACGGGTTTTAAATTACTATTTTTAGATTAAGTACTGACGCTCGCAATTCCGAGTGGATTCGGACGTAGTCGAATCCGCCGTAATTGCGGTTATACATTGTTGGCATTCGTTGTTTTAATGCGTCTTATTTCTTTTTCCTTTTTTTTGAGTTTGAGTAAATTCAGTCAGCGATTTATT
>NZ_JABSST010000134.1 GCF_013213975.1 Winogradskyella sp. | reverse complement strand
CCAGTAGCGGCTTCAATAGCTCTAATGTTTCTTCCTTCTCTACCAATTATTCTTCCTTTGACATCATCGGACTCAATGTTAAAAACTGAAACACAATTATCAATTGCTTCCTCTGTGCCAATTCGCTGAATCGTATTGATAATAATTTTTTTTGCTTCTTGTTCCGCAGTCAATTTTGCCTCTTCGAGCTTACTTTGGATAAAACCCATTGCATCAGTTTTAGCCTCTTCTTTTAAAGATTCCACCAAATGTTCTTTAGCCTCTTCAGCAGAAAGCGAAGAAATCACTTCTAATTGCTGGATTTGGCTTTTATGCGCCTTTTCTATTTCATCCTTTTTCTTTTCTAAAAACTCTAATCTAAAATTGTAATCTTTAATCTTATCATCTAAAGACTGATTGGATTTCTTTGCTTTAGACAATTCATTAGAAACTTGGGATTCTTTGTCTCTAATGCGTTTTTCTGCTTCAGCCATTTTCTTGTCTCGAGATAATATGACCTTTTCATGCTCAGCCTTTAATTCGATAAACTTCTCTTTAGCTTGAAGAATTTTATCTTTTTTCAATGTCTCTGAATCAATTTTAGCTTGCTTCAAAATTGATTTAGATTCACTTTCAGCACTAGAAACAATTTTTGAAGCTTTACCCTTCTGAACTGATTTAGAAATCATAAATCCTAGTAGTATTCCTAATACTACTCCTCCAACAATATATATAATTGTGTTAGTATCCATTTGTGTTATTTAGTTTAGTATATAAAAAAAGCCTACATCAGTTTTGGATTCTGTATAAACTCCTTAAAAACAAGTTTAGGGCTAACAAGCTGATCAAAAATCTGTCTAAATACTAGGTATTAACAGCACGATTTTACAACTTAAACTCACCCTTTTTAAAGAATTAACGTTGAGTTTATCAAAAAATATAACTAATGTAGGCAGTAACCTTTTTATTTTAAAGAACGTTCGAGTTATATATGCTTATCTAAAAGTTCGTTTAAAGCTGTAAGCCTCTCATTCACTTCTACATTCACATATTCTTTATCTATTGATTTTTGTTCTACTTGAGACGCAAACTGCAGAGCACACATGGCCAATACGTCTTGCTTATCTCTAACAGAATAATTTTGCTCAAATTGTCCAATCATAGCCTCAATTTTTTTCGTAGCCCTTCTTAATCCCTCTTCTTGCTTTGGATTAATCGTTAAAGGATATACCCTATTTGCAATTGAGAGCTTGATTTTTAATTGATTTGACATTTAGTCTAATTTACAACTTTATTCTGAGATTTGACTAATACAATGATCAATATCTCTAATAAGTGCATTTATTTTGAGCTTTGTTTCTCGTTTATTTTCGTCACTACCAAGCATCGAATTCGCAATTCTGAGCGTCTCATATTTATCTACCCAAGAAGCTAACTCTTCTTGTTGATTTAAAAGCTTTTGTTGCTGTTCTTCTAACCGCTCAGAAAGCTTTACATTAGTCTGCTTTAAGACCTCATTTTTATGTAAAACCTTGCTAATTTTGTTCTCTAAAGCATCAACAATGTCTTCAATCTTACTCATTAAAGTAATTCAATACTACTGAAACAAAGTTAACATACCAAATGAAAAAAACACAATTCTTTTACAATTATTTTTATTCTTGATAACATTCTAAGATTCAAAACGTTCAGAAAAATAATACAGATTATAGGGTTGCAAATCCTATTCAATTTGATATTTTAGCTGTAACACCATAGTTATGAAAAAATTCATGCTTTTTTTATTTTTCGGCTGCTCTGGATTTGCACAATCTGAGTATCCTCAAGATTATTTTAAGAATCCACTTGATATTACTTTAGTCCTATCTGGCACTTTTGGAGAATTAAGATCTTCACATTTTCATGCCGGACTGGACATTAAAACGCAGCAGCGTGAAGGTCTTAAGGTTTATTCTGCCGCTGAAGGCTATGTCAGTCGTATTAAGATATCACACTTTGGTTACGGAAAGGCACTTTACATTACACATCCCAATGGCTACACAACTGTTTATGGACACCTGCAGAGACTTTCGGACCGATTAGAGGCATATATTAAAGAATGCCAATACGATAAAGAGAGTTTTGAAGTTGAAGTATTTCCAAATTCAGAAGAATTGCCTGTAAAATCTAATGAAATTATTGCGTTCTCTGGCAATACAGGTGGATCTGGTGGACCTCACCTTCATTTCGAAATTCGAGATAATCAAGAAAGACCGATAAATCCAATGCTTTTTGGAATTGATATAAAAGATTCAAGAGCACCATTTGTTTCTGCAGTTTATGCTTATCCTAAAGATGACGCAGCCCTAATTAATGGAAAGAATGAGCGTGTTCCTTTGCGATTAATTCCTCAAACCAATGGCAGCTATGAGGTAGAGAAAATTACAGCTTCGGGAAACATTGGATTTGGCATTACATCTTATGACAAACAGGATTTAGCGCCAAACAATAATGGTGTTAGTAATATTCAGACATTTTTTAATGGCAACAAAAGTCTTGAAGTAGATTTTAAGCGTTTCAGTTTTGATGAATCAAAGCATATAAAACGCTATATTGATTATGGGTATTTTAAGTCTAAGAGATCACGTATACAAAAACTTTTTATTGAGAAAAACAATCCACTAACCTTATTTAAAGATGCCTATGACAATGGCTATATCCACATAGAAGATAGTACAGCTTCGGTATTTAAAATTAGAATTAGGGATTATAAAGGCAAGGAAACTTGGGTTAACATACCTATTGCAGGTAAAAATGAGACCTTAGAGTCACTGCCTTACGATGCCATGCAAGAAAAATCGTTGGTTTACAGCAATCGTTCAACAACCTTAAAGTCAAACAACATCACCGTCAACTTTTTTGAAAATACACTTTATGATGACGCTTTAATTGACTTCAGGGTGAGTTCAGACACATTGCATTTGCATGAAGATAGCATTCCATTGCAGAAAAACTTCTATATAAATTACGACCTTAGTCATTATAAGGACGAACATCTTGATAAATTATTTATTGCTAGACTCTATGGCTATTATAAAAAACCAAGTTACGTTTATACCAAACGTAAAGGCAAAGTCTTAAGTGCAGGTAGTAAAATTTTTGGTACTTATACTCTAGCTATGGACACTGTGGCTCCTTCAATCAAGCCCTTAAATTTTCAAGATAAAAAGTGGTTAAGTAAATACCGTTATCTAAAGGTTAAAATTGAAGATGAATTATCCGGTATAAGTAAATACAGAGCAACTGTTAATGGCAAGTGGATCTTAATGGAATACGATTATAAAACCAACACTTTGGTACACGATTTTAATGACAATGTTATAAAAGACACAAAGAATGAATTAAAAATAATTGTTACGGATAATGTCGGAAATAGTTCTACATTTGAAGCAATCTTTTTTAGAAAATAAAATTAAACTATTTGAGACGCTCACATTTTATTGTTGTTATTTGCTTTTTGTTTAGCATCATGTCATACGCGCAATCAGCTATTGTAAGAGGTGTTATTTTAGATGAATCTAGTAATCCAATTGAAAATGTAAACATAAAGGCATCTTCTGGCGAAGGTACTGCAACCAATACAAATGGATTTTAAGAATTTAGGACATCGTCGTATCGTTCAAAAATTTTTATTAAAAAATGGTCAAGAGCTCGAGTTTAATCCTGTAATGAAAGTGGAAGCAGAGCAAATAGCTACTGTGGTTATAAACTCTAATACTAGACAGAAAGTTGACGGAGTAACTACCATTTCACCAAACGTTATTAGAACTATTAAAGGAGCACAACCGGGAGTAGAAAACATTCTAAAAACATTACCAGGTGTTAACATCTCAAATGAACTAAGCACACAATATTCGGTA
>NZ_JABSST010000133.1 GCF_013213975.1 Winogradskyella sp. | reverse complement strand
TTTTACTTCCGTTTTAATTATCGCCATTTACTTTCTTTTCCAAATCATTAATACTCTTAACAATCTTAGGTAAATTTTTAAAATAAACATAAGATTTGTTGTAATCACCGTAGGTTAAAGCGGGTGACCCTTGTAACACTTCATTATCCTTAACATGCCTTCCTATTCCCGACTGTGCTTGAATTTTTACATTATTCCCTATAGTTATATGCCCTACAATTCCAACCTGACCTCCGATCTGACAATTTTCACCAATCTTAGTTGAACCAGCTACACCAGTCTGCGCAGCGATAACCGTATTTTTACCGATCTCTACATTATGAGCAATTTGAATTTGATTATCCAACTTAACTCCTCTTCGAATAACTGTAGACCCTAAGGTTGCTCTATCAATTGTTGTTCCTGCCCCAATATCCACAAAGTCCTCAATAATAACATTACCAATTTGCGGGACCTTTGAATATTCACCTTTGTCATTAGGTGCAAATCCAAATCCATCTGCTCCGATAATAGCACCAGAATTTATCACACAACTGCTACCTATTACACAATCTGAATAAACTTTAGCTCCAGAGAATACGATACTGTTATCCCCGATTGCTACATTATCACCAATGTAGGAATTAGGAAATATCTTTACGTTATTACCAATCGTAACATTATCCCCGATATACGTAAAGGCACCAATATATATTCCTTCTCCAATTTTAGCAGAATCCGAAATTGAACTTGGTTGTTCTATACCGGACTTGTTAAGTTTTATTTGATTGTAATACTCTAATAATTTAGTAAAAGCACCATAAGCATCATCTACCTTAATTAAAGTGGTAGCTAATTCTTCTTCTGGTTGAAAATCAGAGTTAACAATGGTGATAGAAGCTTTAGTAGTATATATATAGGACTTATATTTTGGATTGGCTAAGAATGTCAATGAACCCTCTGTTCCTTCCTCTATTTTAGCAAGCTTAGAAACTTCAATATTAGGATTACCAACAATTTTTCCTTCGAGAATACCTGCGATTTGTTCTGCTGTAAATTTCAATTAAATGGTTTTATAATATCGGTTGGTTTCCGCAAAAATAGAAAAAATACATCACATTTTCTTCTTCGGATAACACATATAATATTTAGTTACAGGTTTACTTAAAGCTTTTAGGTTTAATTGATCCGAGGCTTTTACAATATCTTTGGTTTTACCTGATTTGAGTAAAATATTAATGTGTTGTTTTTTTTGCTGATAAGCGATATTTGTTATCTCTCCAGAAAAAACAAAATATTGAGCTTCCGCTTTAGTGATTTTATATTTTGACATTAAGGCTTCTTCATAAGATTGAAGGTCTAATCTTTTAATGGGCTTATTTTTAATCTTAATTTTTAAAAGATCTCTATTAATAATCATTTCACAAAGATTACGAAGTACAAAATCATCATGATGTTGCCAGTTCTTCATAGCTGAAACAATATCGTAGTCATCTAATTTTGAAAAAATATCTAAAACATCATTATTAAAATTGCCATTTGAAATTTGAGAATTTAAAAAATACGACAATGCTTCACTGCAAACTAGGACTTCGCCTTTCTCAACCAATTCCTTTGCTCGTTTAAGAGTTTGGGTCAATAGTTGTTCTGCAACGACTCCTGTTTTATGAAGATAAACTTGCCAATACATAAAACGCCTCGCGACTAAGAACTTTTCAACACTGTAAATTCCTTTTTCTTCCACCACTAGTTCGTCATCTACAACATTAAGCATTGTAATTAGTCGTTCACTATTAATATTACCCTCAGCAACACCTGTGTAAAAACTATCTCTCTTTAAATAATCGGCTCTATCCATATCCAACTGACTAGATATAAGCTGACACATAAATTTACGCGGATACTCCCCTTTAAAAATTGATATCGCCAACGTTAAATTTCCGTTAAACTCATCATCCAATCTTTCCATGAATTTTAGGGATATCTCTTCGTGCGAAATATCATTCACAATACTATGCTCCATGGCATGAGAAAAAGGACCATGCCCTATATCATGCAATAAAATAGCCATTAAAAGTCCATTTTCTTCCTGGTCCGAAATTGTAACGTCCTTAAAACGAAGTACATTGATGGTTTTTTGCATTAAATGCATGCTTCCTAGAGCATGATGAAACCGTGTGTGATGTGCGCCTGGATAGACTAAATAAGACAATCCCATTTGGCTAATTCTACGTAGCCTTTGGAAGTATTTGTGCTGTATAAGATCAAAAATTAACGAATTTGGAATAGTAATAAATCCGTAAATTGGATCGTTAAATATTTTGAGTTTATTATTAGATTTCAAATCTTAATCCTCATTAATTAGAAAACAAATATACATGAACAACATAAATATTCTCTGGGTAGATGACGAAATCGATCTACTTAAACCACATATTCTCTTTCTAACACAGCGAAATTATGAGGTTACAACGTGCCAAAGCGGTACAGAAGCCTTAGATATTATTGATGATACTAATTTTGATATTGTTTTCTTAGATGAGAATATGCCTGGTCTTACAGGTTTGGAAACCTTGAATGAAATTAAAGAGCGTCGTGCCAACCTTCCCGTGGTAATGATTACAAAAAGTGAAGAGGAATATATTATGGAGGAAGCTATTGGAAGTAAAATCGCAGACTACCTTATAAAACCTGTTAACCCGAATCAAATATTATTGAGTCTTAAAAAAAATTTGGACCACTCACGTTTAGTTTCTGAAAAGACAACCTCCAATTATCAGCAAGAATTCAGAAAAATTGCAATGGATTTGTCGATGATAAATACTTACGAAGAGTGGGTAGATTTATATCAGAAATTGATTTATTGGGAATTACAACTGGAAGATATTGAAGATGTGGGAATGACGGATATTCTAGAATCTCAAAAAACTGAGGCTAACCTTCAGTTCGGAAAATTTATCGAAAAGAACTATGAAGACTGGTTTCAACCTAATATTGATGCACCAGTAATGTCGCACACCTTATTTAAAGATAAGGTGGTTCCAGAATTAAGTGATAAGCAACCGACACTCTTAGTAGTTATTGATAACTTGAGGTACGACCAATGGCGCGCCTTTGAGCCTATTGTAAATAACTATTACAAAAAATCTTCAGAAACATCCTTCTACAGCATTTTACCAACAGCAACGCAGTATGCAAGAAATGCCATTTTCTCAGGTTTAATGCCTGCAGATATGGAAAAGCTGTATCCTCAGTATTGGAAGAATGATACCGACGAAGGCGGAAAAAATTTACACGAAGATGATTTTTTACGAGAACAGCTCAAGCGTCTTGGATTAACTCATATTAAATATGAGTATCATAAAATTACCAATCTAAAATCTGGAAAGAAATTGGTTGAGAATTTTAGAACCTTAAAAAATAATGATCTTAGCGTGGTTGTCTACAACTTTGTAGATATGCTCTCGCACTCTAAAACCGAAATGGAAGTTGTAAAAGAGCTAGCCTCTAACGATAAGGCGTATCGCTCGTTGACGCAAAGTTGGTTTAAGAATTCACCATTATTAGAGATGATTCAGTTGGCACAACAACTAGGGTTTAAATTAATACTCACTACAGATCATGGTACTATAAATGTCAATGCACCATCAAAAGTGATTGGAGATAGAGATACAAGTCTAAATTTGAGATATAAAACTGGCCGTAGTTTAACTTATCAAGAAAAGGACGTACTCGCAATAAAAGATCCTAAATCAGTGCATTTACCAGCACTAACCATGAGTAGTTCGTTTATATTTGCGAAGGGCGATCTATTTTTGGCCTACCCAAATAACTTCAATCATTATGTGAGCTATTACAGAAACACCTATCAACATGGTGGTGTATCTTTAGAAGAAATGATCATTCCATTTGTGGTTTTGGACCCGAAGTAAATCCATTAAAAGCACAAATATCCGATGAAATGCAATTTTTTCTAGGTTTTTCAAATTATTATACCTAATATTGTAGTCTATTTTGCAATAGTTTTAGTTTGAAAACAGTCGCCTCAACATACAACTTACAGCAAATTGATTCTGTTGCTTCTGATATTTTGAAGCAATTAGAGTCTAAAGGTGTTGTATTTAATGGTGACTTGGGTGCTGGCAAAACAACATTGTTAATAGCTTTGCTCAATCCTATGTAGAGTAATGTTGTTGTAAATAGCCCAAGCTTTGCTATT
>NZ_JABSST010000132.1 GCF_013213975.1 Winogradskyella sp. | reverse complement strand
ATTAAAATTCTAGGATCTTCGTAGTGAGGTAGGTTCCACATCAGGTCTTCTTCAAGCTTTTCCGCTATTTCGAGCCTGTCTCGACTGTCAAAAACAGTATGGGTTTTTTCAAATTTTAAGTCCATACTTTTGGTTTTAGAACAATACACTTCCAGTGCGTGGCGTACTTCGATATGATAGTATCCGTTTACATCAAGCGTGGGTGTCCACCACATAGCTATAAATTGATTCCGTAATTTACTATATAGTTTTAGTTGAAAGTCAGTGTCCACCCATGCAATGTTTTCTTGGGTTATTTCATCTATTTCATAAAATTGATTGTACAATACTTGCCAATCAGGATATACTCTTAAAGGTTGGTGTTTATACATGAAATAGTTTATTTAGAGTAAACTCTGACGCCCTGCTAAAGGTAGTTCGGCCTCGAGAACGAAGATACAAAAGTGGAAGATAATGAGCTTTGGTTTTGCCCATCCATGCGGAATCAGCGTTTAGTATATGCAAATTGTATTCTTAAAGAATCAGAAAAGTTTTTGGTATTGGCAATCTCGTTACACATTTCCGTAATAATTGAATCCTTTTGTTTGATTAATTGGGAAAATAAAAATGTAGGAATTAGAAGGATTAAAAAAATAGTTAAACGAATTTTTTTCATAATTGTTTACAACGGTTTTGTATAAACTTCTGTGGCGTGTTAATATGCTATTGATTTCAGTTTAGCTCTTAGTTTACAAAAATTCAATGGCCACAAAATTTAATCTTTTGCAGCCATTGAATTTATACTTTGTTAGCAAACGTTCTTTATTATTCTTTTATAAATTTAATTGTATTTCCATTATCAAATTTAAAAAAATATAATCCAGTTGTCAGACTTCTAATGTCAATTTCTTCTTGATTCGAGATAGTGCCATTTCGAATTATAGAACCTAGGCTATTAAAAATTTTATAATTTTCTTTTTTTATTAATCCAGTAAATTGAATAAAATCAGATGAAGGGTTTGGAAATATTTTTATTTTTTCGGTAAACAAATTTTCATTTAAAGAAAGTGTAATTTGAGTGCTCACAATTTTACTTTGGACAATTTCTGAGATATAAAGGATATTGTCTTTTAATGCAATTCCTGCTGGTACATCTAATCCAGTTACAACATCTGTAGTGGTAGGCGTAGTGTCTGTAATATCAATTCTAGAAACCTTGCCAGCAAACGCATCTGCAATATACATTTCGTTTCCAACTAGCATAATAGAACCTGGTCGACTAACTGTTACTACATCTGTAGTAGTTGGTGTAGCATCTGTAATGTCAATTTTAGAAATTTTATTTCCATTGTATTCTGCAATATAAAGGTCATTTCCATTTAGTAATAATTGTCTAGGACCATTTAAACCAGTTACAACATCAATAGTAGTTGGTGTTGCATCTGTAATGTCAATTTTAGAAATTTTATTTCCGTTATTTTCTGCAATATAAAGGTCATTTCCATTTAGTACTATTCCTTGAGGAAAACTTAAACCAGTTACAACGTCAGTAGTTTGAGCAATAATATTAATGCAGGTAAGTAATAAAATAGTTGTTAATACGTAAATTTGTTTCATTTGTAATAATTTAATTGATTAATATTTAGGTTTAATGTTTGCTAACGTTTGTGGCTATGATTTCGTTGCGAGTTGAAAATCCGGAGGATTTTCCACCGTAGAAATCAAGCCAGTCAAAAGTAACTATTTTTCTTTTGTTTTAGAATTAAATAGCAATGAATTATAGACATTGTTGTGTACAGTTTTTTCTTTTTCAACTTTTTAATAAATTTAGTTTTTTCACAAGAAATAAAGGAAGAGATTGAATTCTGTAAGTAGCAACTACAAGTGGTTTTAGGCTTTTCGGTTTTCCGTATTTAAATTCCAGTTTAAATTCAGATTCTAAATAGTCAAAAATTTGGTCATTGCATTTTATTTCTCCCTCAAACCAATTAGTCCAACCAAAAAATATTTTTTTTAATCCCTTTCTTAAAACTAAAAAGTCATCATCAATTCCTGCGTCAAATCCGTAATATTTTGCGGTAACAATCCAACCTCTTTTTCTTAATTCAGAGATTATTTCATTCCACTTTTCAGTTTTGATATTTATTGCAGTTTTTTTCAAGTTTAATTCAACGTTTAATTCCTTCTTTTGAGTTAGTTGAGTAATTGTACACAACGTTTTGGCTAAGCTGCGTTTTAATGCAGTTTAGGTGTTATTGTACCTATTAAAATTCTATGATGGGTTCATCTGGATCACTATTTGCATACCATGTATCATCTTCAAAAATTGAAGAATATGTAAATCCAAATTTTATATCATTCACACGGGAATAATAATAACTTTTGGGAATTTTATTTAAATCTTTCGTCCTTAATTCAATTCTATATATATCTAAAGTATCATTTTTTGATAAGATAGTACCTTTTATTATTCCATCCCTTACCCAAATAGTTTTGTGGTACTCTTCATATAGTGGAAACTTTTTCATAAAAAGATTGTCCAAACCTAGTGGGTAATCTTCATTCTGATAACTTAGTGTTGAACTTTGAATAATAGCTGGTCCCAATCCTTTATTTGTAACGAAGAACTTAATGGTATATATACTATCATTTTCCTCCGAATCCCCTGCAAAATAAAGGCTTGGTTTAACCGATAGTTTATTTGTTTTGTATATGATATGCGTTTGAAAAGTAAAAACTATTAAGCTCAAAATACTTGTTATCATTGCTGATATACCTAGTAAGCGGTCAGTTTTTGGTAGTTTGAATTTATGCTTCATTAATTTAAATTTATAGCGTTACGTTACTTAGTAAAATGTTAGTCATAGTAATTAGGTACATCTATCAAATATAATGAAACCTCATAAACCATAGTGCAGCAGAATCTTTGAATACACTTTCAAAAAGCAATGCAATTCTGGTAAGCGCATATTAAAAAAGCGACAAGCCAAAACTAAAGAGCTGCTTGTCGCTAATAACAGTTAGTAATACGTTGTTAATTAAAGCTCGTCGTAACGTTTAAGGACTTCTTCTACTTCCTTTGCAGTTACGATTTTTTCATTTTTAGCTTCTTCTAAGCTTATACCTCTATTTTCAGAAATAACTTCATTAATAACAATTCCAGTAGTTCTAGGGCTAAAGGGTTTTAAAAAATTTTTTAGTTCATTTTTGAAACAAGCTTGTGGCTTTTCTTTTGGGTTTGCAAGTGTCATTGTGGTGGTGCTATTATTCGTTTACACCAAAATGCTCCAAATAAATGTCATAATCTGATAGATCAAAGTCAGGTTGATACATGATTTCTCCAAATGGATACGGTATCTGATATTCGTATTCAATACCATTCAAGTATAAAAAGTTTGCTATAGTCAGCTCTTCAACGCTATTTACTTTTTCGCCTTGAATGGTGTCAAGCGATGCTTTTGCCACTTTGTTCAGTGGCTCAGGTTCGCATTTAGCTTTAAAAGTTTCAAAATCAATGCCTTTTTCAGTATCTAATTTTTCACCAAGTGATTCATAGCTATCATTTGCTTCTGGAATATTCATGTAACATGCAACATAGACAATGTATGCTTCTAAGGCATCTGCGTCGTTAAAAATGTCTTTCTCTAGATACTCTATGATGACATTAAAAATGGTGTTCTCATTTGTTACAGCGGGAATAGTGGTAAGATGTCTTTTTATGGTATCATACCCAAGTTTATGGAACGTTGTAGTTCTTGCATCAAGACCCAAGTTTTTGAGTCGAACATTTAATTCATCAACAGTTTTTCTCATAAAGGATAACAGTAATATGTTTTCAGGTTTTACATTTTTTTTCTAATAGATATTTAACTTTAGCCAGAATAATTAAGGTTTTTACTGAACCAGCTCCTGCAATAATTAGGTTTGAATATTCGTCTGTTATTACAGCTGTTCGTTGTTGGTCATCTAATTTTTCACCTTCAATATCATCAAAATATTGGTTCATATCAATACAACTTTAGTCAATTTTTAATAGGTCATTTAACAGTTTGTTCTTAATTTTATACGTATAAACTAAGTGAACACAAAACCGAACACGTTTTGGAACACGATTTACAACATTAACAGCTTAAAACCCTCATAAATAGGGTTTAAAAGGTTATCAATTTAAATTCATAACCCGGAGGTCTCGAGTTCAAATCTCGATCTCGCTACAAAATGGTAAATCCCACCATACAAACGGTTTAG
>NZ_JABSST010000131.1 GCF_013213975.1 Winogradskyella sp. | reverse complement strand
ATATTTTCTCGTCCTGTAAGCTCGGGATGAAATCCTGTACCTACTTCTAAAAGCGAAGCGATTCTCCCCTTGGATTTAATTAAACCAGTCGTAGGCGATGTCACTCTAGACAGTATTTTTAATAAAGTAGATTTCCCAGCCCCATTTTTGCCTATTATACCTAAAACCTCTCCTTCTCTAACTTCAAAATTGATATTCTTTAGTGCCCAAACATAGCTACTATTTCCTTTTATACTTCTATCGTTAGATTCACCTATTTTTAAATACGGATCTTCTTGCCCTCTAATTTTACTCCACCAGCGATTTAGGTCATGACTTAATGTACCTGTCCCAACTACCCCTAAGCGGTATTGCTTTGAAACATCTTCAACTTTTAGCATCACTTTAGTCATATCTTTATATCGTATCTACAAAACTTTTTTCAGTTTTATTAAAAATGATTAACCCAATTAAAAATAGAACTACAGATAAAACAAAAGTTATCATTATGCTTTTAATTGAAAAACTTCCTTGAGAGAAAAACATATATCTAAAGGATTCTACCACCTTAGCCAATGGATTGTTTTCTATAACTGGATTAATAATTCTCGCTGCTCCTGGAAAGTTATTAGATAATTTACTAATTGCAATATCCGTTGGGTACACTACTGCTGAAAGGTACATCAATAACTGTGTACCAAATCCAACCAAAAAAGTTAAATCTCTATATTTAGTTGTCATAGATGAAATTACCATACCAAAAGCTAAACCCAAAAGTCCCATAATAGCAACCAATATTGGAAAAAACAACAAAGCTTTGCCATTAAGTTCTCCAGATAAATTACTAAAGCTGAAATACAGATAAAAGCCTAAGAAAATTAAACCCTGAATACCAAATTTAAGCAAGCCAGAAACAACTTTAGACATTGGCATGATAACACGAGGAAAATAGACTTTATTAAAAATCTGCTCGTTCTTTTTAAAAGTATCGGAAGTTGCTTTTAAGCATTCAGAAAAATAGTTCCATATTGATATACCTGCTAAATTAAATAAGAATGGATGGATACCATCACCAACATTAATATTGGCTATTCCGTTAAATATTATAGTGAAAATTACGGATGTTAAAATTGGCTGTATTAAATACCATAAAGGTCCCAATACAGTTTGCTTATATAATGTAACAATATCTCGCTTAACAAAGAGAATCAGTAAGTCTCTGTAGCGCCAAATTTCCTGTAAGTTAAGATCAATTAACTTCTTTTTTGAAGAAATGATATAAAGCCATTGTCCTTTTTGATCAATACTCAAGTAGTAATTAAATTAAGTTTCTGCTAATATACTAAATGAGTATTTAGTTTAAAATCGCAGAACCTAAAAATCAAAACTAATTTCTAAAATAATCCCAAGTAATTTTGAGCCCTTCACGAACAGTATATTGAGGCTTATAACTTAATAGCTTCTCTGCCTTAGATATATCTGCTAATGAATCTCTAACATCACCTTTTCTAGGAGGACCATATATAGCATCTAAATTCGATTCTGCAGCAATTCTTAATGAATCCCATAAATAGTTTACGGTTATTCGTTCACCACATGCAACATTAAAGACTTCATTTGAAGCTTCTTTAGGTGCAAAAAAGCCCCTTATATTGGCTTGTACTGCATTATCAACAAATGTAAAGTCTCTTGTTTGTTCTCCATCACCATTAATTTTTGAAGGTTTATTATCCTTTAAAGCTTGCATAAATAATGGAATTACCGCTGCATACGCTCCATTTGGACTTTGTTTTGGGCCAAACACATTAAAATAACGTAAACCTATAACATCTGTCCCATAAGTTTTTCCAAAAACATCAGCATAAAGCTCATTCACATACTTGGTTACAGCATAAGGCGACAATGGTTTCCCAATGGTATCTTCAACCTTTGGTAATGATTTACTATCTCCATAGGTAGAACTTGAGGCTGCATAGGTCATTCGCTTTACTGTTTCACTTTCCTTTAAAGCAATTAGCATATTAAGGAATCCGGATATATTGACTTCATTTGAAGTAGCCGGATCATTTATTGACCTAGGCACTGAACCTAAAGCAGCTTGATGAGACACATAATCTATATCAACCATAGCTTTCTTGCAGGTATCAAGATCTCTAATATCTCCTTCAACCAATTCAAACAAAGGATTATCCATAAACTCAGTTAAATTTTCTTTATAACCGTTGGAAAAATTATCTAATACTCTAACCTTCTTGGCACCATATTTTAATAAATATTCAACAATATTAGATCCTATAAAACCAGCACCGCCAGTTATTAAGAAACTAAGATTAGATAAATCTTGTGTATGATATTGATTCGTGTACATAATTTAGATTTGGGGTTTTAAGTTTAAAGGCGAGCGTCTACAGAATTAAGCGGTAATAATGATTTAACATCAAAAATAACAGTCTGATTAGTTTTTAAATCGTCAATAGAAACTTCTAAGAATTCTTTATGAGATACCGCCAGAATAATTGCATCATAACTAGTTCTTAAATCACTCGTAGATGATAACAAATCTAAACCATATTCATGTTTGACTTCTTCCGTTGATGCCCATGGATCGTAAACGTCTACATTTACATGGTAAGATTGTAATTCTTCAATAATATCAATAACTCTTGAATTTCTAATATCAGGACAGTTTTCCTTAAACGTAATCCCTAATACTAAAGCATTAGAGCCTTTAATTGTTGCACCTTTATTGATCATCATTTTAACAGTCTCGGTTGCAACGTATGCACCCATACTGTCGTTCATTTTTCGACCCGCTAAAATAATTTCAGGATTATATCCAGACTCTATTGCTTTTTGCGCTAAATAATAAGGATCTACGCCTATACAATGACCACCAACTAAACCTGGAGAGAATTTTAAAAAATTCCACTTGGTTCCAGCTGCCTCCAAAACAGCTTTGGTATCGATATCTAATAATCTAAAGATTTTAGATAATTCATTAACAAAGGCAATATTAATATCGCGTTGAGAGTTTTCAATTACCTTTGCTGCCTCTGCGACTTTTATAGTAGGAGCTAAATGTGTACCTGCCGTTATAACTTTCTTATAAAGTTGGTCAATTTTTTCTGCGATTTCAGGTGTAGAACCTGAAGTTACCTTTAATATTTTAGTAACAGTATGCTTCTTGTCACCTGGATTGATACGTTCTGGTGAATACCCAGCATAAAAATCTTGGTTAAACTTTAAACCTGATACTTTTTCTAAAACAGGAACGCAAATATCCTCAGTAGCACCAGGATAAACCGTTGATTCGTAAACAACAATATCATTAGCCCTTAATACTTTACCTACCGATTCACTCGCTTTAATAAGAGGTGTAAACACTGGTCGCTTAAGTTCATCTGTTGGTGTAGGAACCGTTACAATGTATATATTTGCTAATGCAAGGGCTTCTACATCGTCAGTAATGTATAATCCTTTATCAGCTTTTAGGTCGGTCGTTAAAACAGATTTAAGATTGTCATTATCAACCTCTAGTGTTTTATCAACTCCAGAATTTAATTCATGAATACGCTGTTTATTGATATCGAAACCAACAACAAAAAATTGCTTGGCAAATTCTACAGCAAGGGGCAAACCAACATAACCTAAACCTATGATTGCAATTTTATCTTCAGAATGTGTCATTTGTTTATAGTAGATTTAAAAATGAGTTTCAAATCTAAATAAAAACTGTAATTCATAACATAGTTTTTATTGATTTTCACTTTATCTACCCAAATAATCGTTCTATTGTAATGATCAGGGTCTTTTTGTCGTTCTAATACACGCTCTTCGTTTTTATATTTTAAAGTAGCCTCACCTGTAATCCCTGGTTTTACTTTTAAAATAATCCTATCTTCCCCTTGTAATTCGTCAGCAAAACCCTGGATATCAGGCCTTGGACCTACAAAACTCATATCACCAACTAAGACGTTAAAAAGCTGTGGTAACTCATCCAATCTAGTCCTTCTTAGGTATTTTCCTAAAGCTGTTGCACTTTTTTCTAAATGACCCAATTTATGCTCCTCTTCTTTTAAAGTTCTTATTTTATAAATTTTGAACAATTTACCATGTTGTCCAACACGTAATTGAGAGAACACACCATACTTTTTTGTATCAATAGTCGCTATTCCCACTAAAATAAAAATAGGAACTCCGACAAAGGGCAAAAGAATCAAAACTAGAACTACATCGAATGCGCGCTTTCTTTTGAGTTGTGCCTGAGATATCAAAACTTTAATCTACTTTTTAGAGTCGTTTTAGGAATTTTTTAATCTTTTTAAATAAGGACTCTTTGTCTCGCTCATGATAGGTATTTACATAAATCCCATAACCGTATCCATAAACGTATACATAGACATATCCATAATTATGGTTATT
>NZ_JABSST010000130.1 GCF_013213975.1 Winogradskyella sp. | reverse complement strand
CTAATTGATCAGCATTCCATTTTTTCCTTATTTCATTAGCACGGCCATATTCTTCCTTATTCAAATTTAGAAGCCATATTTTGTTATTTAGAGAATCTGGTAACAAGTGATGTTTATATTGCGAAGTTGAGTAAACTTCAAAATCTCTTTTATCCTTATCATTTACTGCCTTGCAAAGAATTGGTTCAAGGTCAATTATGTTTTTATTGCTGCTTCTTCTTTGAGATGTATGAACTAAAACCACATCATGATTTTGCCCTCTTAAAGATTTTCTATATCCAAGCTCTATTTGAGAAGGAAAACCAAGAGAATCAGTTATTGAAAGTATCCTGTTCATATTTACCATTCGATTAGCTTGTATAGTGTCATCATGAGTATCGTACATTGGTCTGAACAATTGATCTCTTTCAAAAATTGATTTGAATTCATTTCTTAATCTTTCGTCATATTCAGTCGTTCTTTTGTCCATAAAAGAATTCCAGAGGTTTTCATCTATATATGTGTTGACAAAAATTGACTTTAGCAAACTTAAATCATCAGAATTATTTATTAATAGTTGAAGATTTAAATCTCTTTCATCTAAATTATTAGAGAGTTGATTTGAAATTACGGCATTATAAACATCAGGACCAAAAGGTTTTTTTATTTCTTTAAATGCCAATGAGTAATTTTGTGATGCTCTATCGAAATCACCATCACAAATTGCTATTTCAGCTTTATTAGTTAGAAAGTGATATTTAGTAATTGATTCATTGTTGTAATCGCATTTTATTAATTCAGTGATGGTAGAATTTACTGACTTAACATTTGTCTCAGTACGGTTTTTACAACTTACTTGAATTGTCAGAATAATTATAATGATTGTTATTCTCATTTTTTAAATTTTATGGTGACTAAGCCCTGCTAAACGCCGTTTGGCCTTGCGAACTAAGATACAAAAAGCGGAAGATAATGAGCTTTGGTTTCGTGCGTCCACGCGGAATCAGAGTTTATTATCCGTCTCTCTGAAGGAACTTTTCTTTTAAAAATTTGATGAGTGAGCCACTATATTGGATTGTGAGTTTGAAGAACGTAGCAACACAAGTCAGCTTCAGCTGAATGTACTCCTATATTTAGTATATGGTAAGTAGGGCAGTAGAAAGCGATAAACTTTCACTTTTGCTCTGAGCCAAAAATTGTATTTTGTTTTTGATTGATGCATTCTTAAAATCGAAATTTTTAGAATATTTCGCTTGCAGGTAATCTAACGATTTGGCGGTATTGCTAAATAACACTTAACTTTCTTAAATCACCAACCCCCTATTTGCAATATACAGTGTTAGTACTAGTATTTATTCAATTATATTCATTTTACTTAGTGCTTTAATTGATACTTCTTGCCTTAAAGGATTGAAATCATCTCTAGCCATATCATTTAATTTTGGACTTATTTTGGTCGCGAAGTAATAAACATTACTTTCTTTCTCAACGAAACCTACAAACCAACCAACATCTTTCTCTCCATATACAGACAATCCTGTTTTACCGCTCAATGTGTAGGAATCAGTAGATTCGATTTTTAATATGATTTTGATAGTTTCATGAGTGGATTTTGAAATTGGTAACTGTTCTTCCTTTAGTCTTTTTAAGAAGTCAACTTGTTCAAATGGACTTATTTTAGAGGATCCCATTAACCAAAAATTATCTATAGTCTCTTCGCCTATGTCCATTTGTCCAAATTTTAGCTTTTTGACATATTTCTTCATTTCTTCTACTCCAATTTTTCTAGCAAGTTCTTGGTAGCAAGGAACACAGGATGTTTGAAATGCATCTTTTAATGATAGGTCTTGTTCCCAAACAGGAAGATATCTTTCAGATCCATCCCATTTGAATATTGTTTTTTCATTTTCTAAAATATTTAATTCAAGTCCTATTATTGAATTTGGAATTTTAAAAGTTGAAGCTGGCAAATGTTGAACTCTTGATTCCGAAAAACTATTAGAATAATAAGTGTTTTTTTTCTTGTCGTATATTAGTATTGCTCCTTCTAAATCTGAAGAGTCTAAAATTGTTTGAAATTCAGGTACTACTACTTCTGCAGGTGTATTAAATTTTACGTCTTCCTTACTTTCCTTGGTTTTGCAGGAAAACATCAAAATAGGTAGTAGGGTGATAATTAAATATCGCATTTGTATTCTATTAGTGCTAACGGTTTCGGCTATGAGTAGTTGCGTGGGTTAGCACTTAACTTTGCAAGTACACACAAGACTAAAAACCCGAGAGGATTTTCGGAAGTAGGCGAGAACTAGCAATTACTTATAGCCATTGTTGTGCTTTATTTCTAATCGTAAGTTTTGATCAAGCATTACATTTTCATAACCTCTCTTGGTTTCAGATTCAATTATAGTTATTTCACCTTTACAAGATTTTAATATGGCTAATAGATCTAATTTTTTTATAGACTGATTTTTATATGTTTTATAGTAATATATCTTATTCTTTGTGTCAACAGCAGATGTCCAAACTGTGTAATCAGTATGGGCATCTTTAGTTGCATTATCTCTAATTGCTCCTTTAGGAATATCAAATGCATTTAGTATATGAAAAGCTCTAAAAATTCCTTCTTCTTCATTAGCAGACGGTAGTGCAGTATTAGCAAAAGCAGCAGCTCTAACAAAACGAGATGGAGAAGTATAGTCTCCTGGCATACCTAACATTCCAGTTCCTTGACCCATTCCTTTGATTTTTTCATTATTTACATTGAAACCTTGTCTGTTATTTGGTGTTAAGTTTACGTAATTTCTGAGATTTGTTAAATGCCAATCATAGGTAGGGTTATTACATACGGCATTTACAGTGTTTTCGTGAACTCTTAATCCTTCTTTAGTATACTCTATAACAACAGATCTTCCAGTTGCGTCAGTTACAGCATAATGAAAAGGAGCTTCGCCCTGTATGACATCAATGAACGATCCAACAACGGTAACCTTTTTTAGTCCTTCAATAACTTCATCAATAGTAGCAAAGCTACCTAGAACATAGTTGCCTAATTCTTCACTAGAAACAGCGTTTGATTGGTTGCTAGAAGTTAGTTGTTCGTATTGTGCATCTCCGCTAAAATAAAAGCAACCTAAATATAAACCTGCTTCATTTACGCCATCAACAACAATGTTTTTATCAACAGCATTCATTCCTGCAAAACCGTATTTTGCTTTCATTTTGTAGCCATCTTTTCCATCAACAAAACTTAAGAATGTTATATCAGATCCTTTAGGTATTATTAGTAATTTAGATTTAATGTCAAATCCAAACTCCATAGTTCTTGCAGGAATAGTTACTCCGTTTTGTGTTTTAATGATGATACCAGTACATGCGATTCCAATTTGATAGAATAGCATTGTTAGTGTTAGAAAAGTAATTTTTAATGTTTTCATAATTATAATATTTAAGCACAACGTCCAGATAAGCTCAGTGAGTATATCCTTTCAGATTGATCTAAAGTTACTATTTCACACTGAAATAACTCAAAGCTCAGTTTGCTCATTGAGCTTATCATTTGTTAGACACAGTTAATAGTCCCATAATGAGTAATGTAGCCATTTTTGATCATTGACTTTCATCTTCTCAACTTTTTGATCATATGTCTCTTGTTGCTCAATGATTATATCACTCGTACCACAAGAGTCTGTAAGTTTAATGAGAAGGGTAAGTTCTTTATTGTTTTTGTCAAGAATTACACCTTTGGCATAACAAGATCCATCATCGTAAAGGTTCTCCTGTACCTCACTTGTGAATCCGTAGTTATAGTTAAATTCAACAGTATCACCTACTTCAAAAACTCTAAAGTCAAGTCTGTTTTGCTTTTGTTGTTCTTTATCAGCTTTTCTCCAATATTTTTGATAGTATTTGATTTGCTTATTTAATCTAATCGGTACTTCATTTAACCTTCTGTGGTATGAAGTTAATATTATACCTGACATATCATCAGGATGATAAATTCCTTGCTGATTAAAGAACTTGGCTAGCTTAGACCCGGCCCATAAACCCCAATTATTTCGCATCCAAATTCCTAATCCAAAATGGGTTTTTCCAATTAGTTCGGATTTTGAAGATTCTTTGAATTCCATTCGGGATGAATCACTTAATAGGGTGTCTAACGACACAAAGCACTCTTCCAAATTGTCTGGGACAGGCTTATCCGATTCGTCCCCATCTTGTTCTTCTGCCTCTTCGATTGAGATTTCAATAATCTTATTGTTAGCATAAAACTTATCTAACCCTCTCCAATCCTCTCTATCCATATCACTTCCTATATCAACTGTAAAGGAGATTCCAATATCATAGAAATTACAATCAATTGTAGCATTACCATTAATTATTAAATTAGAAGTGGTAGATAAAGAACCAGTAATCGCCCAATTTCCATCA
>NZ_JABSST010000013.1 GCF_013213975.1 Winogradskyella sp. | reverse complement strand
CTCAGCTTTTGTGTAATCCTTCAAAGAGGAATATACTTTGCCCAAATCGTATAAGTTGTAGGCAACTCCCATTTCATTGTTAGCTTTTTCTAGTTCCTTTAATGCTGCATTGTACTTTTCTATGGCTTTATTGCTTTCATTTGTTGTTAGATAAATTTTTGCTTGATAATAGTAAATAGAAGCTAATAAGCTTGTTAGACCTAATTGCTCAAAATAGGTAGTGGATAAATCAAAATGAGACAAGGCTTCTTCATAATTTTTAACATGGTAAGCCGCTACGCCAAGCTTCTCATACGACTGTGCTAAGGATTTAGTATCCTGAATTTTTTCACTTAAAGCCAATGCTTCGTCTATGTAGAATTTGGCCTTCTCAGGATCCCGTCTTGTTTGATGCAGATCACTAATACGCAAATAAGTTAGTATTCTCGAGACCGTATCTTTCTGGTTAAAGCGTAAACTTTTCTGTTCAAATTCTAACGATTCAAGGTGATTACCTGCCACATATTCTTTATTAGCTAAAACGCCGTAAATCAACGCTAAATTCAGGGAGTCTACAGGTTCTTTAATCGCTATTTTTAAAGCTATTTGAGCTAGAGAATCTGATTTGACACGTTCGTTTTTATTTGAATAACCACGTGCCAAACCGACTAAGGCTGTAAGGCGATCATGATCGTTACCATGATTTTTAGCAATTAAATACCCTTGTTGGTAATTGTAAATAACACTATCGTATTTAACAGTAAACATAAAATAGTCTGCTTTTGCAAAATGTAAAGTCATTGTACTCTTTATATCTTGAGTAACATTTAATAGACTATCCGCTTTACGCAAATATTTAGCTGCCTCATTGGGTTTTTGACGTAATAAAGTTTTATAGACTTTTAAAAGTTTAGTGAATTCCTCAGTATCTGAAGTAAATAAGGAATTATCTTTAACGGAGTACTGCGCAAATACATTCAAAAAAAGAAACAGAATAAAATAAATACTTAAAATGACACTCTTCATTTTTGGTGTTGATTATGAGAGTCTTAAGTTACGTAATGAATTTCAAAAATTATAGTTAATCTTAAACTCATTATTAAAATTAAGTAGGCTCTCAAAACATGAATTTTTATAATTTGGTTTAATTTAAAGGGTTATTGACTAAAATATCACGGCCGAAAAGCCTTTTCTTATTTCTAACTCAACTGTATTAAAGAAATCCATTTTGTGATAGACGTCATGTAGAAACGCAAGCGCTTTCATTGTTGCATTATTATTGAAGGAGGGTTGTTGTTGGTCTCTATGTTACTTTGTTGCGGTTGAAGAGTCACAATCTGTTATTTTATAAGCTGTTCTATTACTGTGGATTTATAGGCTATATAAAATTTAGTAACTTCAACAGGGCAAAGGATATTAAGACAAAATTATGCCCATAAGTATATATAGGACAGCGTAAAAGTAATATGTAAAACCACCGTATTTGAAGGTTTTATGATCAAGCAAGAAGGGATTCCAAGCAATAAGATAATTGCGGATAGAATAGATACGATGATAGCTCTTATTGTTTAGACAGCATTTTGTTAACCCATCAAACATAGGCCTAAAATAAAAATGATGGAATAGATGCTTTTATTATGTTCTTTAGTGATTTTAATGCGCTTCCAACCAATTCTCACCAATATCTAAATCTACATCTAAAGGTACAGAAAGCTTGTAAGCATTTTCCATCTCAGTTATTATGAGTGTTTTCATTGTTTCTAGCTCAGGCTTATAAACGTCAAACACTAGTTCATCATGAACTTGAAGTAACATTTTACTCTTAAAATTTCCTGTTTGTAATTTGCGGTGTATTCCAATCATCGCAATCTTTATAATATCCGCAGCGCTTCCTTGAATTGGAGCGTTAACCGCATTTCGTTCTGCAGCACCTCTAACTACCGCATTACGAGAATTAATGTCTTTTAAATATCGACGACGACCTAAAACTGTTTGCACATAGCCATTATCCCTAGCAAAATCCACTTGGTCTTGAATATAATCTCTAAGTTTTGGATAGGTTGCATAATAAGTATCGATTAATTCCTTAGACTCACTTCTGGTTAGATTGGTTTGATTGCTTAACCCAAAGGCTGAAACCCCATAAATAATTCCAAAATTTACGGTTTTGGCATTGCTACGTTGTTCTCTGGTAACTGCATTTAAAGGTACATTAAACACTTTTGAAGCTGTAGAGGTATGAATATCTTCGCCATTTTTAAAGGCTTCAATCATCGTTTCCTCTTTACTTAAAGCAGCGATAATTCGAAGTTCTATCTGTGAGTAATCGGCTGCTAGTAAAATGTAATCTTCACTTCTAGGAACAAAGGCCTTTCTAACTTGGCGACCGCGTTCGGTGCGTATTGGTATATTCTGTAAATTAGGATTATTACTACTCAGTCGTCCAGTTGCAGCAACGGTTTGCATATAGTCGGTATGCACACGATGTGTTTGTGCATTCACCTGTTCTGGTAAAGCATCAACATAGGTGCTTTTTAGTTTACTTAGGCCTCTAAAGTCTAAGATGTTTCTAATGATTTCATGATCTTTTGCTAAATAGCTTAAAACATCTTCTGCAGTAGAATACTGACCGGTTTTGGTCTTTTTCGGCTTATCTACCAGTTTCATCTTTTCAAAGAGTATAACCCCTAATTGCTTGGGTGATGCTATATTGAATTCTTCACCAGCAGCTTCATAAATACTTTTTTCTAGATTGACAATATCCCTATTGAGTTGTTCAGAGAGAGCGTCTAAGAAGTCTTTGTCTAAATTAATACCTTCTAATTCCATGTCGGCTAGAACACGAAGTAGCGGAATCTCAATTTCGTCAAAGAGTTTTTGAGTGTTGGCTTCATTGAGTTCGTTTTCAAAATGTTCTTTAAGTTGAAGGGTTATGTCAGCATCTTCTACTGCGTATTCTGTTTGTTTTTCTAGAGGGACATCTCGCATTGATAATTGATTCTTCCCCTTTTTACCTATAAGCTCTGTAATTGAGATTGGAGTGTAATTAAGATAAGTCTCTGCTAAGACATCCATGTTGTGACGCATATCTGGGTTAATTAAATAATGCGCTATCATCGTGTCAAATAATTTACCCTTTACCTCAATATTGTATTTGGCTAAAACCTTAATATCGTACTTTAAATTTTGCCCAATTTTTTCAACCGTTTCATTTTCAAAGAAGGGGCGTAACTCCTCAATCAGTAATTGTGCTTCATTTCTATCTTCAGGAAAAGGTAAATAAAATCCCTTACCAGCTTCCCATGAGAAAGCAATACCAACCAATTGAGCCTCTAAAGGATCTAAACTTGTGGTTTCAGTGTCAAAACAAACTGAAGCTTGATTCATTAGGTTTTTAACGAAGAGCTTGGTTGCCATGCCTGAAGCAATGCTTTGATAAAAGTGTGATGTGTTTTTAACAGTTTTACGTTGGTAATGGGTGGAAACTTCTTCGGTAGTGCCATTGCCACCAAAAAGTGAAAACTGTCCAGCACCAGCAGTTTGATTCTGTGTTGGACTTGGCTCAGTTGTTAGATCCTTTTGAGTAGCGGATTTTGAAGGAATAGTAGCATCAGGTGAAAAAGTTTTTATAAAATTATCAGTAAGTCGTCTAAACTCTAAATCTTGAAATATTTCCTTTACTTTTTCAATATCTGGGTGATCAAGCTCAAAGTCTTTAGCATCAAATTCAACGGGTACATCGAGCATAATGGTTGCTAATTTTTTAGAAAGTAAACCTAATTCACCATTGGCTTCAACCTTTTCCTTCATCTTTCCTTTTAATTGATCCGTATTGGCTAAAAGCCCTTCCATACTTCCAAACTGATTGATGAATTTTTTTGCGGTTTTTTCACCGACACCAGGAAGTCCCGGGATATTATCGCTTGCATCTCCCATCATTCCTAAAAAATCGATCACTTGATCTGGAGTCTCCACCTCAAATTTCTTTTGTACTTCAGGAATTCCCCAAGTTTCGTAACCACCGCCAAAAACAGGGCGATACATGAAAATATTATCCGTAACTAATTGTGCAAAATCCTTATCTGGGGTTACCATAAAGACGTTGTATCCTTCCTTTTCTGCTTGACGTGATAGCGTCCCTATAACATCATCTGCTTCATAACCCTCTTTAACCATAATTGGAATATGCATGGCCTTAAGAATATTATGAATATGAGGTATGGCGGTTCTTATACCTTCAGGTGTTTCATCGCGATTGGCTTTATAAGCTTCAAACATTTGAACACGGTCTGTACTTCCACCCTTATCAAAACACACCGCCAAGTGATCTGGGCGTTCTCTTTTTATAACATCGAGAAGAGAATTCATAAAACCCATTATGGCTGAGGTATCTTCGCCTTTAGAGTTTATTCTTGGGTTTTTAATAAACGCATAATATCCTCTAAAAATCAAGGCATAGGCATCAACTAAAAAGAGGCGTTTTTTATCGGACATATTTGAGTATTTTGAAGTCTATAAAACTACAAAACTTAAATTTCGAAATGAAAAATTGTGTAGTGAAAAATTGAATAAAAAGAAAGCCGTTCTCTAATCCGGCTTTCTTTGCTCAAAATATATAATTGAAGACAATCAATTATGCCATGTGTAAATTAAAGGCCAATTAGCCTTTGATAAATTTTTAATTGAAAGAGGTGTTTTTGTAATCAAGTTTTAGGGTAGCTACAATGTAATATTTACATCAAAAGCATTTCTTACATCTTTCAATACGGTATGGAAATAGTATATAACACCTAGAATAAGTTCAGATCCCCCCAGTATTAACGGATTTAAATTTCCTAATAATTGCGTTGAAAAATGTCCTGCTAAAAAGCTGGAGTTGATAATTAGAAGCGATACGAGAAGGGATGACGTTTTCATGTGATTATAATTTTGAAATTAGTAGCTACTCAAAATTATCTTTTAACTTTAAAAACGACCTAGATTATTTTTTCAAAAACATGGAGTATTCTGTCAAACAAAAGGAATTAACTACGATTATCAGATTAAATACTTTAAAAGTGGTTATAAATAAATTGTTTGCGAAATTCACTGGGGCTTTCATTAAATTCTTCTTTAAAGGTCTTGCTAAACCAATTTGGGTCATTAAATCCAACGGCATATGCGACTTCTGCGACGGATAAATCAGTGCGCTTTAATAGAGTTTTACCTTTTTCTAAACGCACTTTTCTCATGAAAATAGCAGTACTGGTATTCGAAAGTGCCTTGAGCTTTCTATAGAGTTGCGAATCGCTCATAGCTAAACATTCAGCCAATTCTGTGGGTCCAAAATTTACATTTTCTAAGTGCTCATGAATAGTATTAACAACGGTATTTAAAAAAACAAGTTTTTTATCACTTGTTTTAGGTTGTTCTTCTTTTTGTTCTACAATTGTTTTAACGGTATATCGTTCCTGCAGCTTTTTTTGTTTAGCAATAAGCATTTGCATACGTAATTGTAGTTCCTTCTTATGGAATGGCTTGGTTAGGTAGACATCAGCACCACTTAAAATACCATCTAAACGGTCTTCTTGCATCCCTTTGGCGGTGAGCATAATAATTGGGATGTGATTGGTATTGGAATTATCTTGTAGGTTTTGGGTTAATTCAAAACCGTCCATAATCGGCATCATCACATCTGTGATAATTATGTCTGGAATTTGCTGATTAGCTATTTCTAATCCTTCTTGGCCGTCCTTGGCAAAGTTAATGTTGTAATCTGATTTAATACAAGATGCAATGTAGTGAGCCATATCATTATTGTCTTCTACAATAAGTACTGAATTAGCGTCTTTATCGGTGCTTAGATTTTCTAATTGAGGGACGATAGTCCCAATGTTAAATTGGCTTTTGTCAAAATTAATGGTCGTTTTGGTTGCCGTATTTGTAATGGGTAATAAGATCGTAAAGCGCGTTCCTCCATTGATTTTAGAGTCAACTTCAATATAACCATTCAAACATTCAACTAACTCTTTAGTGAGGGCTAGACCAACTCCTGTACCTTGTGAGATTTTATGACCTGTATGTTCTACTTGGTAAAAACGATCAAAAATAAAGGGTAAGGCTTTAGCCGAAATCCCATATCCCTGGTCCTTAATTGTAATTTGAAGCATTGAAGTATTTAGCGTTGTAAGTTCAATATGTACAGTAGAATCTTGCTTGGAAAATTTTATAGCGTTTGAAATGAGGTTGGTTAAAATTTGACGGATCTTTTCAGAATCATAATCCATAACAATTTTGATTGGTTCGGCGTTAAATTTTAAATCAATTCCTTTATCGGTTGCAATACTTTTAAAGCTAGTCAAGAGGTGCTTTGTAAATGCCGAAATATCATTTTGAATTAGATTAAGATTGAGCTGACCTTTTTCAAGTTTTGCTAAATCTAACATTTGATTAACAAGATCTAATAGATTATGACTATTGTGTTCAATCGTTTCCAACGAAAAGTTGATGTCTTCCTTTTCAGAGAACTGCTCTTTTAAATTATCTAAAAACCCTAAAATAATTGTAAGTGGAGTTCTAAATTCATGGGTGATATTGGTGATAAAACGAGACTTTAAATCGTCAAGATCTTGAAGTCGTTTCGATTCTTGTCCTGCAATTTGGTGTTGTAAATTAATACGATAAAACGCATAAACTAGACCTAGAAATGATAATAGGTAAAATAGATATGCTAAATCACTTTTATACCAAGATGGTACTACAGTTATTTTTAATTGAAGTGGCTCTTGGTTCCAAATAACATCTCTAGATTTTCCTCTTACTTGTAGTATATGCTTCCCTTTTGGAAGATCTAATAATTGGATTTCTTGAGTTGAATTGGTTGGATTCCAATCAGTACCGTTTAGTTTATAGTCAAAAGAGGTGCTTTTTCTAGGTCTTAAATCAGTATCTGAAAATTTTAAAACACATGGAAAATCTAAGTGACTTAAGGTTATTGATTGGGTTTTACTAATAGCATGTTTTAAATTTTTAGATGCAATAATTGGATTTATTGCTTTGCCATTTATGGCCAACTCAGTAAACATTAAGTTGCCTTCTGCGTCTAAAGAGCTGATATTAGAAGGATTGAAGGCGTTAAAACCATTAATCCCACCAAAATAAAGGGTATTAGATTCTTTATCATTAAACGAAGCCCCAAGATTGAATTCCGTACTCTGCACACCATCATTGAGTGAGAATTTTGTAAATAGTTCTTTTTGTTTATCAAATCTGAACAGACCATCATTAGTAGAAACCCATAATTTTTGGTCTTGGTCTTCGAGAATAGCATAAACGTAGGTGTTAGATAAGCCATTTTGTTCATTGTAATGCTTAAAATTATTAGTGGTTTTATCATATTTGTGGAGTCCATTTTGTGTGGCAATCCATAGAGTACCGTTCTTATCTATGTAACTCTGTAAAGTGGTATTACTCTGAAGTGCTTTAGTGTCTTTTGAATCTGCTACAAATCTTTCAAAATTAGGATTTAGGTAATTCTCATTTTCAAATTGAAGTTTATTTAGACCATTCTCTGAAGTAATCCAATAGGTATCACTGTCGTCTTGTGTGATATGAAACACCATGTTAGAACTGAGAGAATTTTTAGAGGGACCATTGCGGTAGCGTTCAAAAGTATAGATTTTTTCCTCTAAATGCCCTGTAAAACGATTTAAACCACCACCATATGTTGTGATCCAAATAGAATTTTGGTGATCAACAAAAATGGAACGTGTTTTATTTTCGCTTAAAGAGGATTCGTTACCTGGTTCATTATAAATGGAACTGATGATAGGTTTTTCTGGATTAAAATTATTAAGAGATATGACTGAAACACCCTTAGTAGTGGCCAACCACAAATTATTCTGTTGATCTAGCGCCATGCCTCTAATTACGTTAAATGCTAATTGTTGATTAGTATTCTCTTTGGTAATTAGTGTTACTTTTCCATTTGTATCAATACAATTAAGACCATCCCTAGTGCCAACAAATAAATAACTTGGAGTCCTGAAGATTGAAAATACGTAGTTGTTATTTAAACGCGGTGCTGAAGAGGTATTTATTGTTTTAAATACTGGTGGTTGTATTGATGCTACATCAAGATTATTGGTGCCAATCCATATTAGAGCATCGTCTACTAAAATATCATATACACGATTAGAAGTGATGGTATTTCTGTTAGCTTTATCTCCAATATAGTGAGTTACATTTTTGAAAGGAGTTGCTACAGAAAATTCATTCAATACGAAAAAGCCATTGTCTGTTCCTACATAAAGCTTGTCTTCAACAACGGTAATCGCTTCTACAACAATATTTTCTATAGACTGGTTGGAGATTGTGCCTAAATCAATAGTGCTTAATTCATTATTTGAATTGAGTGTGTATAGGCCGCGAGAAGATCCTATTAGAAGATGATTTTCTATAAATAACATTTCGTCTATGATGCCAATTTTATCAAATGTATGTCGCTTAACCAACTCATTTTGATCTAGGTCAACTTCGATAACCGAGCCTGTGGATGTTCCTAAATATAATTTGCTATTTATAACAAGGCTACTCGACAAATTCTCCTCATAAAGTGTGTTTTTAAGCAGTGTTTCTGCCTCGTAGCGGCTTTCTCTTTTTTTGAATTGAACAGGCGATTTATCTAAAAAAGTAGCATATATATTACCTTTAAGATCTTTAGATAGACTTGAGCAGTTGCCACTTTGAATCGAAGTTCTAACAAACACATCCTTATTGGGATCATAATAACTCACCCCATGATTGGCAGTGCCTACCCAAATTGTTCCATCACTATTTTCTAAAATATCATTAATAAACTTTCCTTTAATAGCTAGTGTATCATTAGCGCTATGTCTAAACACCTTAAAACTACGACCATCAAATCTATTGAGACCGTCCTGAGTTCCAATCCAAATAAGACCACGAGAGTCTTTTTCAATACATCTAATGGTTTGCTGGGAGATGCCATCTTTTAAACCATAATGAAAGAAATTTAATGCTTGACCAAATACAGGAGCGTATGAAGTCATAAGGACATGAATTAACAATATACTATAAAATGTATTTTTCATAGTATTTATCCTATTGGTGCAATGGTTACGCTATGCTCATTCAAGGAAAATCCCTTTAAGACAATACATTGGTTTTTACTACATATATATTCTGAACATAATAGCATACCTTTTCGATCAGTAATAGTGAGTTTAAAATGACCTTCATAATCTGTAGTTAGTGTAATGGTTTTGTCTTTGTGTTTAGAGAGCATCTTCTTGTTTTCTGCGAATGTAGATACTCTAACAACAGCATGAATTAAAAATGGGTGTGTAGAATAATTTATTTAGCCAACGGCAAATTTAGAGAAGTGAAAATTTACAAGAGATTAAGGTGTTGCATCAAATTGTCTTTATATGTTCGACTAACAGGAACTTTATACCCAGAAATAAATACATACCCTTCTTGTAGTGAATCAATTTTAGTGTAGTTGACAATGTAAGATCTGTGTACTTTTAAAAAAGGCTGTTGCGGTAATTTTTCTGACACATATTTCATTGTATGACTGATGAGTAGTTTTTTTTTGGAGGTGTAGAGTTTGCAATAATTATCATAAGCTTCTAAATACAAGATTTCATCTACAGCGACTTTAACGAGTTCTCCTTTAGTTTTTATAAAAATAGAATCAACATGTGCATTTGCGGTCACACTTGAAACAGAAGCTTTATATTTTTGGTAGGCGAGTTCGATATTAGCTACCAAAGTATTTTCATTAAAAGGTTTTACAATAAATCCTGAAGGATGGGTTTGTGTTACGCGCTTTAAGGTCATTTGATCGGACAGTGAGGTTAAATAAATAAACGGAATATCAAACCTTTTATTGATATGGTTCATCATATCTACACCATCTAAATTACCATCTAACATAATATCTGCGATAATGAGATCGGGTTTAAGCTGTTCGATGTCGAAAATAGCCGCTTTAGCATTGTCATTTTCACCACAAATTACATAACCTTCTTCTTCTAGAAGCGTTTTAATGGTTTCAGCAATAAGAGGTTCGTCCTCAACAAGATATATCTGTAATGATTTCATAGGCCCGTTTATAACATGTCATACTTTCTAATTTGTAACATAGCTTCTGTTCCTCTTTCTTTATTTTCCCTAAGTAAAAAAGTAGCTTTTAGTTTTTTTGCTAAGGCATTGATGAGTTTTAAACCGAATGAAGAGTCTTTCTTATCAGCCGATAATCCATTTCCATTGTCGATTACTTTTAAAACGAGATGCTCATCTTCTTTTTTAAATTGAACACGGATTAAACCATCTTGATTTTTATCTGTAAAGGCATGCTTCAGTACATTTACGATAAGTTCATTAAGGATTAGACCGATTGGTGTAATTGTCTCAATATTTAATACCATAGATTCAATATCTAAATTGTATTTAAGTCCATTAGAATGTTCTTTGTGACTGTCAAAAATATCTTGTAACAGATCTTGAAAATACTCATGGGTTTCAATACCAACAAGCTCATCTTTACTGTATAATTTTTGGTGTATTAATACCATAGAGCGTACACGATTCTGCGCTTCCTTAATAGCCAATTGTGCTTCTTTGTCTTTTATGTTCTTAGACTGAAGGAAGAGTAAGGATGATACTATTTGAAAACTGTTTTTTACTCTGTGATGTGTTTCTCGTAGGAGTGTATTTTTTTCGTCTACGGTTTTCTCTAGTAATTCTTTTTGCTTGGCGAGTTGCTTATTCTTTTGCTTATTCTTTTGATAAGAGTACCCAATCAATCCTGTAAATAATAAACCAGATATAGCCAGAATTAAAAATAGACGTTGTTGTTGTTTTGCTTTTTCTGCTTCAAGGGTTACGACTTTAAGTTGCGCTTCTTTTTTTTCGGTTTCAAATTTGGTCAGCGCTTGGGCCATATTTGCGTCTTGTTGTCGAGAGAGTACAGAGTCTTTAAGATCTTGGGCTGTTATAGCCATATTATAGGCCTCTTTGTAGTTTTTTGTGGCAGAATAATAATCACCCAAGGCATTATAAGACTCCATTAATTGTTCATCATGTTTAATTTCTTTAGCGATGGTTACACCTTCGGTTAAATAGGGTAATGCTTTTTGATAGTCTTTATTTTTGGTAGCACTAATACCAATGCCAGTTTTAGAAACGGCATGTAATAATGGGATTTGCTTTACTGTAACCAGTTCAACAGCCTTTTGGTAATGCTTAGTGGCCTCATTAAAGTGTTCAGAAAAAAGCATGGCATTACCATAGTTCATGTACGTTATGCCTAGTTTTATAGAGTCTTTAACTTCTTTGTAATATGGAATGGCCTTTTTAATTGCTGCTTCTGCCTTGTCATAAAGCTTGTGTTGTGAATACAACATCGCCAAATTATTATTGGTGTTTGCAATCCATGGGCGGTCGTTAATTGCTTCAGAGACTGACAATGATTTTAAGTAATATTCCTCTGTTTTTTCTAGGTCATTTCTTATTAAAGTACAAGCAGCTAAATTATTGTAAATACTTGCGAGTTCAGCACTTGGTGGTAATTGCTCTAGAATTCTTGTAGCTTTTAGATAATAGGTTATCGCTCTATCGTATTCTTCAACAACATAATGTGCCATCCCTTTAAAATTTAGAGCGGTAGCATTAATTTCGGGGTTGTCTATTTTTTTGGCAATAGAATCATAAACCTTGGCATAAAATGCGATTTGCTTTGGATTTGAGTACAACTTACTGTTGATAATTGGAGCCAGAATATTTAATTTTTCTTCATCTGACGGAATAGTATCTAAAATCTTAAGATCTGGAATAGATTGTGAAAAGCCATTGGTTATTTGCAGTACAAATAATAATTGCGGGATTAACAAATAGCGAATAGACATATTGCTTAAAGGTATTTAATACAGCTTAAAACTAGCCAATTATATTATAATTTATGCAATAAATGGGTGAGAGGTAATTTTTTACATGTGCATTAAAATATTAATTGAGTAAAAGAAAGAAGTCGCTTCCTTTTGTAGTTTTACGTTTAAGCTATGCCCATGAGGTTTAACCTTGCCGGACTTGTTAGTGCATATAGTAATTCTGTTATCTGTCGTTCCAAGTCCCATCTAGAGCTTAGAGTTGTGTTTTTAGTGAGTTTTGATTTTAAGGTCTATGTGTATGCCTTTTTTACCATCTCAATTTGATAGAGTTGCGCTGATTATAAGTTTTTCTGTTTTATTCAACACATTAGACAAATAGCCGAAACATTGTTTCGGCTGTTATCGGTTAATAGCATTCTATTTAACAAAGCTTAATGGTCTTTATCTTAATTTGAAGACTTTTTTTGTAAGCTTTAATACTTATAATTTCATTACTCTTCTTTTTATTTATTTTTAACAACTGTGTTTTAACTTTTGCGGTACTTACTTTTTTAGCCGCCTCTGATCTGTCTACTTTAATGATTTGACAAAGATTTAAACCATTTGCAGACCCTAAATCCTGCTGCGAATATCCTGCGAAGGAAATGGTTAACAATATTGATATGATTAAATCTTTTTTCATCACTATTAAATGTTTTTTATACTTTAAAGAAACAATGGGATTTAAGTAGTTGCTCGGATATTTCGACAAACTTTGGTAGAAACTTCGATGAATGGTATTTATTAGGCGTTAGACAGATATGGCTTATTTTTTAAGACCATTCATTGACACTTACTTGAAAATCCGCAACAAAAAAAGCCGAAACTTATGTCTCGGCTTTTCAATGGTTAATAGCATATTAATTAGCAAAGCTTAACGGTCTTAACCTTAATTTGAAGACTTTTTCTATAAGCTTTGATACTTATAATTTCGTTACTCTTTTTACGGTTTATTTTTAAAACTTTTGCTTTTAGTTTAGCAGAAATAATTGATTTTTTTGTTTCAGGCTTTTCAGCTTTAACAGTTGCAATAAGGTCAGCATGAGTATTACTTGGTAACGCTTTTTGAGCGAATCCTGCAAGAGATACAGTTAAAAATGCTATAACGATTAAACCTTTTTTCATTACTGTTAAATTATTTTTTGTTTTAACTTCGATTCAAAGAAACAACCAATTGCATACAGGAGATGAAATTTTTGGATGAAACAAGACGATAATTAGATGATTGACATGTGTAAGTTGAAAATATCGATGAACTGCACAAATTCGGCTCGTAGACCAACAAAAACGCTGTTTTCATAGATGAAAAACTCAAAGATTTAGATCAAATACATAGGTTTGCTAATAACATCGATGAAATGCATCCTAATAATGAATAATTAAATATTAAAGTATAATTATGGTGGATATTGAGATTAACCCTTACTTAAAATTATTCCAAAAGCAAAAAAACAGGCAGCTCAAAATAGGAAGTACCAATTACAAGTATAGAATTGATCAGTTAAATAAACTTCAATTTGCGATAGAAAAAACGTATCGAAAACAAATTATAGAAGCATTACAGAAGGACCTTGGTAAACCCAAAGTAGAATCTGAATTAACTGAGATTTATCAAATTGTGGGTGAAATAAAACACGCCAAAAAGTATTTACATAAGTGGATGCGCCAGCAAAAAGTAAAAACACCGATGGCAATGATTGGTTCAAGTTCTTACTATCTCCATGAACCAAAAGGTGTTTGTTTAATTATATCTCCATGGAATTTTCCGTTTAATCTAACTTTTGGACCGTTAGTATCTGCACTAGCAGCTGGCAATAACATTATTGTTAAACCATCTGAAATGACACCACACTCTTCGGCATTAATGAAAACTATTGTTGATGATCTATTTGATGAAACCGAGGTAGCTTTGGTCGAAGGTGAAGTTGAGGCCTCAACACAGTTGTTGGAATTGCCGTTTAATCACATTTTCTTTACTGGATCACCAAATGTTGGTAAGATAGTAATGACCGCAGCGGCAAAACATTTAGCATCGGTGACCTTAGAGCTTGGAGGAAAGTCTCCAACAATTGTAGATAAATCGGCGAACCTCGATAAGGCAGCTAAAAAAATTATTTGGGGTAAGTTTATGAATGCAGGACAGATTTGTGTTTCTCCAGATTACGTTCTAATTGATGAAGGGATTAAAAGTAAGTTCGTAGAGGCCTGCAAAAAATGGATTACCTACTATTTCTCATCAGCGCCTAAAAGTTCTAGCTCATATGGCAGAATTGTATCTTCTAAGCACTTTGAAAGGTTAAAATCTTATATTGCGAATGCGGAGGACTTAGGTGCAAAAATTGAAGTTGGGGGTGAGACTGAAGCGTCAACACAATTTATTGCTCCAATACTAATTTCGAATTTAAGTGAGGAATCCACTTTACTCAACCAAGAAATATTTGGTCCTATTTTACCAATTGTGACTTATAATTCATTGGAAGAAGCTATTGCGTATATAAATGCCAAGGAACGACCTTTGGCCTTATACATCTACAGTAAAACGCGTTCAACCATACAGCATATTATAAAAAAGACAAAAGCTGGCGGTACCTGTATTAATAATAATGTAGTACATTATACTAATCATAATTTACCATTTGGTGGCGTGAATAATAGTGGAATTGGGAAAAGCCATGGAGTTTATGGATTTAAGGCGTTTAGCAATCAACGAGCTATCGTTAAACAATACACCTTTGGGATCAACGAATTGCTATTTCCCCCATATAGTCGCTTTAAGGAAAAGTTGGCCAAGGTAACCGTAAAATGGTTTTAGGTCTTTAAAAAGTAGTCAGATTGTATCTGTTCGTTAACTCCATTTTGAAATTTAGTCATACTAAACCATTGATGAATTGAGTAACTTCCTGTTTCTCCTTTTTTATTAACGGCAATATAACCTACTTGAAAATCTTTGTAGTTGCTATTGGGCTTATTCACAATTCTGCTTATAGCTTCTTCGCAAGCTTTTTGTGGGGCTTTACCTTGACGCATAAGTTCTACAACTAAAAAGCTACCAACGGTTTTTACAACTTCTTCTCCTAATCCAGTGGCAACACAAGCACCGATTTCATTGTCCACAAATAAACCTGAGCCAATAATTGGGGAATCGCCAACACGTCCTCCCATTTTGTATGCCAGACCACTTGTTGTACAAGCACCTGAAATATCACCATTTTTGTCAATCGCTAACATGCCAATTGTATCGTGATTCTCGATATTGATAATGGGTTTATATTTGGCTTCTACTTTCCATTTTTCCCAGGCTTGTTTTGAGGCTTCAGTTAATAGATCTTCTGGTTCAAACCCTTTTGATATTGCAAATTGCTTTGCGCCTTCACCAGCGAGCATAACGTGTGGTGTGTCTTCCATAACTTTCCTGGCAACAGAAACAGCATGTGTGATATTTTGGAGATAAACCACAGCACCACAATTACCATGCTTGTCCATTATACAGGCATCTAAGGTAACCTTTCCATCACGATCAGGTAAGCCACCTTTTCCAACAGATTGACCTTTTTCATTGGCTTCTTCAATTTTACAACCTTGTTCAACTGCATCCAGCGCATTTCCACCAGCATCTAAGACCTCCATAGCCTTGGCTGTAGCTTCTTTTACAGACCAAGTGGCAATAACTAATGGCAATTTTGATTTAACATTAGCTCCAGTTGTAAGGGCATTGATTTCTGTTGAATGAGTAGATTTGTTTTTGCAATTTGCAAGACTAGATCCTATAGCTATCCCTGCGCTGGTCAAAGCTGTATTTTTAATAAACTTTCTTCGATTCATAATAATTAGATTTTAGTATTCAACACCTTGCTTATCTAAAATTGTTTTAGTTCTAAAGGCATAGAACAATAAGTAGGTAAAACATCCTACGGCAATCCAATAAGAAGATTGAATTGAAAATACATCTGCAAGTTTTCCTTGTAGTGGGGGAATGATGGCACCACCTAAAATCATCATAATTAAAAATGCGGATCCTTGAGATGTGTACTTTCCAAGGCCTGCAATACTCAACGTGAATATACATGGCCACATGATAGAACAGAAGAGGCCACCAGATAAAAATGCAAAAAGCGCAACATTTCCAGAAGCAAATAATCCAATGAGCATTCCTAGCATACCTAAAAGGCTAAATACTTTAAGGGTTTTAACCGGACGATCTCTTGCTAAGAAAAAGCCTAATACCTGAATAGCGATACAAACGGCAAAAAATAGAATTTCTTTAGCCGAAAATTCATTCCCAGCAATGTAGTTAACGGTTAAAATAACTCCAAATGCAATAAATGGAACGATGATTAGAAGAACATTCTTAAGGCCTTTACTTGGGTCAAAAACTGTTATGGCACCAACCCAACGACCAATCATAAGTCCACCCCAATATAAGGATATATAAATTCCGAGTTGCGAATCATTAAGCACTGGAAGACCAAGTGAATTAAGTCCAGAGGTCTCAATCTCTTGCTTTAGTAATTCACCAAGATTACTTCCAATGGTTACCTCTACACCGACATACATGAAAATGGCTAACATCCCTAAAACCAGTTGCGGATATTTCATTGCACCCCAACCTTTATCATTTTTTGCTGCACTAGAGTAGGCGACAAAAACAGTTGCAACTACCGCTAAAAGTGCAACAAATAGGAGTAGCAATCGTGTTTGTTCAATACTTTCAGTAGCTTCTGAATTACCTTTGTAGGTGCTGAATATATAGCCAAAGCAGCTTATAATCACAAGGGTTAAGATGATAAGTAAGTTTCGGGCTTTGTTGGCAGGTTCAAAAGCTAAATCTGATTTCAGTGATGGTAATTGCTTTGAAAAATAAAACAAGCTAGCAGCCACTAAGAACAGAATACCGATACCTATATAAAGAGTTTGCACCGTTTTCAATGAAATTTCATCGTTTAAAATTTTATTGGTAAATTCCTCGTTTGAAAGTGCAGCAGCACCAAAAATAATATAGGATACAACGAGCGGTCCAATCGTAGTTCCGAAGGAATTGATACCACCTGCTAAATTTAGTCGATGCGAGCCCGTTTGAGGATCGCCTAAGGCAATGGCGAAAGGATTTGCAGCCGTTTGTTGTAAGGAAAAGCCCAAGGCAACAATGAAAAGTGCAAAAAGTACAAAATAGAAGATTTCAGTCTGACCTTTTTCAGCACCATTGACTACTAAATACATAATTATCGAGCCTATAGTAGAAATTAAAAGACCGTAAATAATACCATTCTTGTAGCCCCAAATATTAAGAATATCCTTTTTAATAAAACTCGAAAAAATGAATAATAACAGGGCACCTATATAATAGGCTCCATAAAAGGCAAAATCAACCAACTGCGATTGAAACTGGTCAATATTAAAATAGGTTTTACAGAATGGAATGAAGATGTTATTAGACGCTGCAAAAAATCCCCAGAAAAAGAAGACAGTGACTAAGGTTGCTAAGGCCGATTTATTATTTTGATTGTGCATTTATATTGATTTGTTAGTCTTTTATTTAATTGAAATTTCATCCACAAAAATCCAACTTCGTCCATCATATGGATAGCCTAAATGCCATTTGGGCACTTTTCCCATTTTTTTAGCAATGATTTTTACATATTGATACTCACCTTCTGGGATATTAAATTTTATGGTTTTTATTTCGAGTTGGCTATTTCGTTGTGATGCATCTATTTTTTGAGGTGCTAATACTTTAAAGCTTTTATTGTCCGTGGAGATCAAGCATTGTACTTCAGTAGGGTAAAAAATCCAAGCCCCTTGATCTTGTAAGAAATTAACTTTCACTGAAGTAATATCTTTTAAAGATCCTAAATTAACTGTGGCAATCATATCGCGATCATGATAGCCTTGCCAGCTTCCTGTGCGGTAATTTTTTGTGCTTCGTATGCCATCAATGAGCGCATCATTACCACCTGCGGAATACTGATTGGCGAATTCGCTTTCTAAGATGATACTAAGATTTGGATCTATTTTAAAAAATGGAGTCATTAAAATAGGGCTTTTTAAATTACCTTTTTCAGAGTACATACGCACTTCAGTATCTTTAGAGATGATAAAAGGTGCCTTGTATTGTATAAAATTTGAATCATCAAGCGCATAATAAATCGTAGCGTCTTGCTCTGATATATTCAACACCACTTCTGTTTCCCCTCTAAAAGTGATGTCTCCTTCTTCAATGTAAGGAGAAGGTAAAATGATATGATCTGTAATTTCTGTTGATGGCAGCTGTTCATCTCTACTTCCCCAAACTGCTGGGTTGTCATTCATGTAAAATTCTAAAGTCCCTCCGTTCATTATTTCGTGATGAAAGATGTACGATCGGTCCAATTGTTCCCCATTCAAATACACATATTCAATGTACTTGTTAGTATCACTTAAGTCATAACTTTTTACAGTAAATGTATTACCATTTTCTAAGTTAATAGATGCTTTATCAAAAAGTGGAGTTCCAATGATATATTGATTACTTCCTGGTGTTACTGGATAAAAGCCCATAGATGAAAACACATACCAAGCACTCATTTGTCCACAGTCTTCATTACCCGAAATGCCGTCAGGTTTATTCTTGTATAATTCGGTTAAAATCTGATGAACTTTTTCCATAGTCTTATGAGGACTACCCACAAAATTATAGAGGTAGGCCATATGATGGCTTGGCTCATTTCCATGCGCATATTGTCCTACTAAACCAGTGATATCAGATTGATCTCTACCAGAAGTTTCTGTTTTTGCATTGAACAACTCATCAAGTTGAGATTCGAGCTGTGCTTTTCCACCAAGTAATTCCATAAATCCTGAAATATCCTGAGGTACGTAAAAACTGTATTGCCAAGAGTTAGCTTCTGTATAATTAAAATTTACTTCATAAGGATCAAAAGGTGCAAACCAGGTGTTTCTGAATCTTCCTCGCATAAATTTTGTTTCCGGGTCAAAGACATTCTTATAATATTGAGCACGTTGAATGTAGGTTTCATAATCCTCAGATTTATCCATGGACTTTGCCATCTGTGCAATGGTCCAATCATCGTAGGCATATTCTAAAGTTTTAGAAACAGACTCACTTTCTTCATCAACGGGGATAAATCCGAAAGCTTTATAGGCTTTCAATCCAAACTTATCGCGTGTTGCAGAATGTTTCATCGCTTCAAAAGCTTTTTGAGTATCATAGTCTCTAATGCCTTTTAAAAATGCATCAGCAATGACCGGAACAGCGTGATAGCCAATCATACAATCCGTATAATTACCCGCTAAATCCCACATAGGCATAAGACCACCATCATCGTATTTAGCCAAAAACGTGTTAATAAAATGGTTGCTGCGATTTTGCTCAATTATTGTATACAGAGGGTGTGCAGCGCGATAGGTGTCCCAAAGTGAAAACACCGAATAATAGTCAAAATCTGCATGATGAATCTCCAGGTCCATACCACGATAACGACCATCTACATCTTGATAACGATTTGGTGCAATCATAGTATGATATAAGGCTGTATAGAAATTGGTCTTTCTATCTATATCATTTCCCTCAATAACGATTTTCTCTAACTGAGATTCCCAATAATCTTGTGCTTCTTTTTTAACCGTATTAAAATCTTTATCGCCAATTTCAGCAATTAAATTTTCTCTAGCACCTTTTTCATCTATTGCTGAAATTCCAGTTTTAATAAGTAGTGGTTCATTATTAGGATTATCAAATAATAAGATCGCTTTTTTACTTTCAAACTTGTAATTTTTTGAAATTGCTAATCCATCAGCACCTTCATAGACGATGTCTTTTATCGGTTGAGAAAACTTAATATGATAGAATAAACGCTGATCTTTTGCCCAAGCCGAAGAATGTCTATGACCATTAATTTCATACGCATTCAACATATTAATTTTATGATTTAAAATCTTATCACGATGCTGCAGATCCAATACAACATATTGGTTGTCACTTGAAGGATACTGATATTTATGAATTCCACTTCTAAGCGAAACTGTTAGTTCTACATCAATATTTGTAGAGTCTAAATGTACTTTATAAAAACCAGGCTCTGCAGACTCATTATCATGACTAAAATGAGCACGATACCCTTTTTTACCATTGGCACCATTATTAAAGTTAATTTCGTTTGTTGGCATCAAGAGCACATCCCCAAAGTCACTGATACCTGTTCCACTTAAATGTGTATGCGAAAAGCCATAAATGTACTCATCTGTGTAATGATAACCGGAACAACCATCCCAACCTTCTAGTCGTGTATCTGGACTCAGTTGCATCATGCCAAAAGGTAACGTAGCACCTGGATAGGTATGACCATGTCCACCGGTACCTATAAAGGTATTGACATATTTAATTAAAGCTTGGTCTTTTTGTGATGCGGGAATAGGATTAGAGTTGTTGCAACTAAAAAGAAAAGTCAAGGCGACTAAAACAATGGATAGTTTGAGATTCATCAGAAAAGACTGCTAATTTTAACGCCTCTAATATACTAAAATGCATTTCAATTTTTGCATTTAGCTATAGCCATGAAGTTGTTGATTTACTTGTCTTAGTTATACGATCGCTAGTCGTCTTAAATCCGTCACTGAGCGAATTACAACTAACACATATATGGATTTTAATTTATTTTATGAAATGATTAAATCAATTTGAATCATGAAAATAAGTTATTTTGTGTTATGCCTCTTAGTTTTAAGTTTTTGTACCTGTAGTCCTGAGTCTAATAATATTGAAGACCCGCAGTCCGAGGAATCTAGTAATGATATCACTAAACTAAATATTCCTAGGGATTTCAATTATAATACAACCGAAGAGATTGAAGGTGAGATACAAGTTAGGTCCATTGAAAATCAAGCATTACGTGGGGTAAAAGTAAGTTTCTTTACAGATAATCCTGACTTTGGTGGAATATATTTAGCATCAGTATTAACTGATGCGTCTGGACATATAAATACACAAATTCAGATACCAACGTATGTAGAGAATTTATTCGTACAGGTTCAAAGTGTCGGTTTTGCCAATCAGAAAATGATAAATGTGACACCATATATAAATTTGGAGTTTGGCGGTCTGCCATCTGATAGGGCTATTAATAATGACAATCGAATGAATTTCGATCCAATTCCTATATCTGACAATTACTATTATATGGGTAGTTATAATGAAGGCCATTGGAAAGGCTTACCTCATTATCTTGAAGATGAAGGGGATGATTTGAGTCAAGAATTTCTCAATAGTGTTAGTGCGTCACTTCCTGACAGAAGAGTGCCTTGGTATAATCCAGAATATTTAACCACAGGGAATGAACTTGATATTGAGGTAATTGAATCCAGTGAAGTCTTTGTAACTTTTGTTGGTGAGGGTGCTGGTTATCGCAATGCCTTAGGGTATTATGTTTTTGAAACTAACAATCCTCCAGCCAACGTTAGTGAGATAGATTCAATTTTCGTTGTATTACCCAATGCATCATTGGTAAATTCATATGGAGAACTTAATGCAGGAGACAAAATAAAATTAGGGGATTTTGACCCTGGACAGACCATTTCATGGGTGCTTTTTCAAAATGCATGGACAGGAACAGGAGTAGATGTTAATGCGACAAAGTTTTTCTCAAGGATTGATTTCAATACAGTAGAAAGTGATCCGAATAAGCGTCAACATACTGTACAGTTGGCAGACTTTGGAAATCAATTGTTATTGAACGGTTTTGAGGATATGACGCGTTCAACTGGAAGTGATGATGATTTTAATGATTTAATTTTTTATGTTTCTGCGAATCCCTGGGAGGGTATAAATACAGGAGATATGCCTATAACAACTCCTGTGACAGATAACGATGGTGATGGTATAACAGATGAAAATGATGATTTTCCTGATGATCCCTTAAGAGCACTTCGAAACACATACTCGGGTTCGTTGGCCTTTGAAGATCTATGGCCTGCTCAAGGCGACTATGATTTTAATGATATGGTAATTGATTATGAAATAGATCATATTTTAAACGGTAGTAATCTCTTGGTAGATATAGAGGCAGAGTGGACTATAAAAGCGCTATTTGCTAGTTTTGATAATGGTTTTGGGATACAATTAAATAATCTTGCATCTAATGATGTAAATAGCGTCAGTGGTGTGTATTTAAACAATGGATTAATTTCTCAAAACGGAAATGGAACTGAAGCTAATCAGGAAAAAGGAACTGTTATTATTTTTGATAGCGCCTTTGATGCGGTTCAGAATTCAGGTAGTCTTTTCCCTCATACATCACCTACAACAAGTATAAGCACTACGATTAATTTTGATAATCCAGTTTCTCAGAGTATGACAGGATATCCGCCGTATAATCCATTTATTTTTGTTAATGGTAATCGAAGTAAGGAGGTGCACTTACCAGGGCGAGTGCCAACGGATCTTGCAGACTTAAGTTTTTTTGGAACATCTTCGGATGCAAGCAATTTTGATAATGGGTATTATTATAAGACATCGAACGGTTTACCCTGGGCAATTAATATCTCAGAATCATTTGATTTTCCTAAAGCTGGTATTCCAATCAGCGATGCTTATTATAATTTTGCATTATGGGCTACAAGTGGGGGAAATTCTAATGAAGATTGGTACCGCGATCTACCTGGAAATAGAGATCAAAATAAAATCCATTAATCGGGGAGATTTTATAGTTTATGAGATGAGTTTGTACTAATATCACACAAAAACTTAGAGGTTTATGGCCAGTTAAGGATATGATCATATGATCGGATTCAAAGTCTTCAATATAACATATTGATTATCAATAATGTTATTGAGGTCTAAGTCTGAAGGATAGAGGTTGTGATATCATCAATAGAAACTTTTACATATCTGTTGCAAAAAGATTACTAATTTTAATGCATCTAATGTACTAAAATGCATTTCAAGAAAATACTGTTACTCTTTCTTTTTGCCTCAGTTTTATGTGGGTGTATAGAAATGCGTATACCAAATACGACTCCTCAAATTATTCCAATTCCAATCAACCAAGAACTTAAGAGCAATCAATTTATTTTAGATAGTTCTGTGGGAATTTACGCCTCAGAAGAATTCCAGTTATCATCTGCGTTTTTGAAAAATTTCATTGAAAATGGAAGCTCAATTGAAATTCAAAACTCTAATGAAATTGAGTTTATTCTAGTTGCAACATTAAAGCCAGAAGCTTATGAACTTGATATTCAATCAGATAAAATAAGTATAAAAGCGTCAAGCGAGGTAGGAGCATTTTATGCCGTACAATCATTACGACAATTGTTGCCAGTAAGTTTTGAGAACTGTAGTTACATGCATTCAGAAGTTGCCATTCAATGTTTAACCATTAAGGATCAACCAGAATTCAAATACCGAGGTATGCATCTAGATGTCGGCAGACATATGTTTTCTGTGGACTTTATAAAAAGATATATTGATGCCTTGGCCATGTTAAAGATGAATACGTTTCATTGGCACCTAACAGAGGATCAAGGATGGCGCATCGAAATAAAAAAGTACCCAAAACTTCAAGAGGTGGCAGCTTATAGAGATGAGACATTGGTGGGTCATTATAGCGATCAACCACATCAGTTTGATGGAAAAAAATATGGTGGCTACTATACCCAAGAGGAGATTAAGGATATTGTTGCTTATGCTGAGGAACGTTTTGTAACTATAATTCCTGAGATTGAAATGCCCGGTCATAGTCAGGCTGCAATAGCTGCTTATCCAGAATTGGGATGTACCAGAGAGCCTGTGAAAGTGGCCACAAAATGGGGAGTCTTTGAAGAGATTTATTGTCCTAATGAATTTACATTTCAGTTTTTAGAAGATGTATTAGATGAGGTTATGGAGTTATTTCCTAGCCAGTATATCCATATTGGTGGTGATGAGGCTCCAAAAGCTAGATGGAAAAACAGTGAATTTTGTCAGGATTTTATCAAAAATCATAACCTCAAAGATGAACATGGTTTGCAGAGTTATTTTATTCAGCGCATGGAAAAGTATCTTAATTCTAAAGGCAGACAAATTATTGGTTGGGACGAAATTTTAGAAGGTGGTTTAGCACCAAACGCCACTGTGATGTCTTGGAGAGGTGTAGAAGGTGCAGTGGCTGCGGCAAAAGCTGGTCATAATGTGATTATTACTCCAACGTCCCATTGTTATTTTGATTATTACCAATCTGAAAATGATGACGAACCATTAGCTATTGGTGGCTATTTGCCTTTAGAAAAAGTATATTCATTTAATCCTATTCCAGAGGAATTAACAGAAGATGAGTCGAAATATGTTCTGGGTGCCCAAGGCAATATTTGGACAGAATATATGCCAAAAGAAGATCAAGTAGAGTATATGATGTTCCCTCGGGTACTTGCCATGAGTGAAATATTGTGGTCTCATTCTGAGAAACGGAACTATAATGATTTTGTAGGAAGTGTTGAAAATTTCCATAAAAGATTGGAGACTTTAGGTATTAATTATGCCAATCATCTTTATGAAATTGAAGGGCGAATGGTATCATTGAATGGTGATACAGCCTACAGACTTAAGACCTTATCTCAGGGTAAAATGATAAGGTTTACTCTTAACGGTACTCAGCCTAGTGTAAGTTCTGATATGTACACCTCAGAAATTCCAATAACAAAAACCTGTACGCTCAAAGCCGCTGTATTCAATGAAGACAATCAAATAGGTAGTACTTTTACTCAAAAGATCAATTATCATAAGGCTATAGGCACAAAAATTAGTATTGATAAAAATCCTCATGAGGCCTATTCAGGAAGTGGTGCAGAAGGGTTAATAAATGGTGTAAGTGGTAGTGATGCTCGTTATGCTGATAATGAATGGCTGGGCTTTTGGGGAGAGGATATTGAAATTACAATTGATTTAAATGAAGAAAAAAAGATCAATTCTGTTGAGACACGTTTTTATAATGGAAATGGGCAGTGGATTTATGCACCTAAAGCAGTTCATCTTAAATTTACTCTTGATGATGGTACGATTGTAACTGATGTAAAAGAAGTAAACTTAAAAAATGAAAATTTGGTAAACTTTAAATATGATTTTAAAACTCCAGAAGATTTAAAAGTGACCGTAAAATCGTTAAGTTTAATGATTTCCAATTATGGCACAATTCCAGAGGGCAAACAAGGGGCTGGAAACAAGGCCTGGACGTTTATTGACGAAATTATAATCAACTAAGATGTTATTAGAGGTTTGTGCAAATTCTTTCCAATCGGCTAAAAATGCCCAAGTTGCAGGTGCGCATCGTATCGAGTTATGCGAAAATCTTGAAATAGGCGGAATCACTCCATCACATGACTTATTAAGACAAGTTTCTGAAGAATTAGATATTCCAGCCTTTGTATTAATTAGACCAAGAGGTGGTGATTTTGTGTTTTCCAAGGCTGAGTTTGAGGTCATGACATCGGATATTTTACTTTGTAAGCAATTAGGTTATCATGGCATAGTTTCAGGGGTTTTAAATTCTGATTTGACGATTGATATAGAACGAACAGCAGAACTAATAGCCTTATCCAAGCCATTAGAGTTTACGTTTCACCGCGCCTTTGATGAGCTAGTTAATCCAGAGGAATCCTTAGAACAATTAATTGGTATTGGTACGAATCGGATACTAACGTCAGGTCAAGAAGACACAGCTGCTGCAGGAATTCATTTAATTAATACCCTTAATCATTTAGCAAAGAATAGAATTATAATAATGGCAGGAAGTGGCATTAATGCTGACAATGCATTGCGTTTTAAATCTATTGGATTGAAGGAAATTCATGGATCTGCTTCAGTTCTACTTTCAACTAATAATTCAGATAGTAATAGTCCAAAAACTGTTTCGGATGTTTCTAAAATAAGCGCAATTTTGAATGCTGTTTCTACCTAGTTACTTGGGCTTTCCTTAAAAGCTTTAACAATTTGATAAGATATCTGGACACGCAGTTGCTTAACTTTGACAATTAAATTTTGATTATGATTCGTTGGTTGATCTTTATTTTAGTAATTGGAGTTGCCGATTATTACGCATTTCAGTCGCTTAAAACAGTTACGAAAAGTAATTGGTGGTATGCCTTGTATTGGCTTTTTACAGTCGTTGTTATGGGTAACTTTTTAATTCAATTCTATGGATTTAATAGAAGCAATGGGTTTTCTCAAGCCAATTCTCTAGCAGTTGGATTTCTAATTGCTATGGTGGTTCCCAAATTGGTTCTAATTGCAATCATGTTTTCGGAGGATATATTTAGAATTCCACAAGGTATCTACAGCTATTTTATGCAAGATGATAGTGGTAGTGCAAACCAGATCAAACATATTCCTGCAAGACGACGATTCATTAGTCAAATAGCTCTTGGATTGGCAGCTGTACCATTTGCCTCTATCCTTTATGGGATGTATAAGGGTAAATATAATTTTAAAGTTTTGAAATATACGCTTCACTTTGAAGATTTGCCAAAAGCCTTTGATGGTTTTAGACTTACCCAAATTAGTGATGTGCACTCGGGTAGTTTTGATAATATGGACAAGGTATCCTATGCTATAGATCTCATTAACGAGCAGCAAAGTGACGTTGTCTTATTTACAGGTGATATGGTAAATAATAAAGCGGAAGAAATGAAGCCTTATGTGGATATTTTTAAGAAACTTAATGCTAAAGAAGGTTTGTATTCGGTATTGGGGAATCATGATTATGGAGATTATGTACGTTGGAATTCTGATGATGATAAAAAGCAAAATCTTGAAGACTTAAAAGCAATTCAAAAAGAAATTGGATTTGATCTTTTACTCAACGAAAATAGATTTATTGAAAGAGATGGTGAACGTATAGCAATAATTGGAGTTGAAAATTGGGGAAAAGGAGGTTTTAAGAAGGCAGGTGATCTTAAAAAAGCGTCAAGTCGCGTTGCTAAAGATGATTTTAAGATATTGTTGAGTCATGATCCAAGCCATTGGGATGCTGAGGTTGTCAATGATAAGAATCATTATCATTTAACATTGAGCGGACACACACATGGTATGCAGTTTGGAATAGAAATACCAGGTTGGTTTAAATGGAGTCCAGTAAAATGGAGATATAAGCAATGGGCTGGTATTTACGAATCGTTAGGACAATACATTAATGTTAATCGCGGTTTCGGCTATTTGGCCTTTCCTGGAAGAGTAGGCATTTGGCCAGAAATCACAGTGATAGAACTTAAAAAGGGGTCAAAAGAAGCATAATTGCTTACAATTCCTTATTTTTATAATGCTGATAACAAACAAAATACAGTCAGCTTCTAAAAAGTACAACTGGTTTGTAAGCAAGTTTGACTAAATTCATACAGTATGTCAAAATTTGGGGAATTAATAGATGTCGATATTCCAGTCCTATTAGACTTCTATACAGAATGGAACGATCAATCCATTGCCATGCATCCGATTCTTAGAGATGTAGCCGCTGCATTAGGAGATAAGGCCAGAATAATTAAGATTGATGTTGATAAAAACAAAGAACTAGCAGAAGCACTGCGCGTTAAAGGTTTACCAACTTTAATCATTTATAAAAATGGCGAAATGAAATGGCGTCATAGCGGTGAGCAAGATGCCAATACGCTTATTGGTGTTATGCAAGATTATGTTTAGTTAAGGCCTTAAATTGAAACCCTTTTTCACAGTAATATTCCAAGACCTTTGGCAATGTATATTGTAAATTTCGTGAAGCTTTTACACTATCATGAAATACAATGATACTTCCAGAGTTGGCTGCAGATATGACATTATTATAGCATTGTTGCTCAGATACTGATTTATCCCAATCATAAGAAAGGACGTCCCATAAGATAATCTTATAACCTAACTTTTGGAGGGTTTTACTTTGCTTGGTTTTTAATTTACCATACGGAGGTCTAAACAATTTTAAAGTATCTGTACTTAGGCCTTGAGATTTGGAGTTTTGAATTTGAAAGGTCATCACTGAATCACATAACTCTATATTGTTCACATAAATCGTTGTCTTGACTTTCCAGCCTTTTAAGTGGTCATAAGTGTGATTAGCCACCACATGACCTTCTTCAAGGACATTTTGAAAAATTTCTGAATGTGATTCAATATTCTTACCGATGCAAAAGAAGGTCGCTTTAGCATTATAAGCTTTTAATTGCTCAAGTACCCAAGGTGTAATCTCAGGTGTTGGACCATCGTCAAATGTTAGATATAATGTTTTGTCTTCAGTATTTACATTCCATACAAAGTTAGGCAGTAGGGTCTTTACAATTCCAGGTGTTTTTGCAGGAATGATTTTCATTTTTACTCTTCAGGTGCTATAGTATCTTGAATACTATCTTTGAGAATAGTATTAATATCAATGTCATTAAGTGGTTCAACGTCCTCTTCATCAGGACCTAAAAATTCATCTAATAGGCTAAGGAAGTTGTTGTATTTTTTCATTTCTTCCATAGCAAATTCTTTATCCTGATACACAAATAAGATATCTACTAATGCTCTATAACGTTGTATGTCTAAATAAATATCTTCTATTAATCGAATTTGATCATCTTTGTCTAAACCACCATAATAAAGTATGTTTTCTTGGTATATTTTTGAAACCTCTTTAAACAATGCTCTACCTTTTTCTTTATTACCTACTTCGTAATATGCACTGATGTAAGGTTCTAATAAGGAATGGAAACCAAACTTATCAACTGGCATTTTTTCCATTGCTATATCTGCAATCTCTTCAGCTTCTTTCAATTTATCTTCATTAATCAATGACTCAATCAAACGGGCTAAATTTCCTCTAAAGGTAATACCATTACGTCTGGTTTCAATATCATGGTAGATGTCTTCACCGCTTCCGCCCCAGTCCCATGTTTTAACCATGTCGTACATAAGGTCCGGGTCAACACGTCCCATATCATAAGGATTTGCTCTATCTACTGGAGTTTTAATAGGTACCAGTTTGTAACACATACCATCTAATTGTAAATAATCTTTTAGCCAAACATAATCATCAGCACCAAAAGCACCACCAGTAAAATAGATTGGACGTTCCCAATTGTTGTTGGCAATGATATCGAGCATTAACAATCTGTTTTTATAAATGTAACTGCCTTCAATTTCTGCATATAAGTTATCTTCAATCTTATCCGCATCTTTAGATTTTACAATGCCATTTTTAAGTACAGTTTCTTTGTTAACAGGAATACTAATGTGACGTGTTGGGAAATAATTTGTACTTAATAAATGATTTGGATATTGCCTCGGATCTTCGCCCTGACGCTCTAGCACGTATTTAAATTTAGTTGTTGGTTTTTCACTAGAGACAAAGTCCATAAAGTCTTTTATGGATAAGGTGTCTTTGGTAATTTCTCTTCTTATAATAACATCTCTATTACCACCTCGATATTGTTTGTGGGTTAATTGAGAAGGAATAGGATCACTTTCATACGCCTTACGCTTCATCTGATCAATATACCAATCAGTCTGGAACAAACTCGTATTAACGACACGAACATCGGTGCGGACCCCTTCTATTTCTTGTAAATACCAAAGGGGGAATGAGTCATTATCACCTATGGTAAATAGTATAGAATTAGGAGCGCAAGATTCTAAATATTTACGAGCCATAGCATTAGCTGTATATTTTCCTGACCTATCATGATCATCCCAATTGTTAGCGGCTAAAATTCCTGGAATGATAATGATGCACACTAATGTAATTACTGGTGCTAATAATTGTGACTTAACACGAGTCTTCAATAAATCATAAATGGCATAAACACCAAATCCAATCCAAATAGCAAAGACATAGAAGGAGCCAACTACAGAATAATCACGTTCACGAGGTTCAAAAGGTCTAATATTCGTGTAAAATTGAATTGCCAACCCTGTTAAAAGGAAGAATACCAGTAGTACCCAAAACCGTTTTGCATCAGTATACATTAAAAAGAAAAAGCCAATTAATCCTAGAATCAGCGGTAAAAAGTAGTAGGTGTTTCTGGCTTTATTTTCTAAAACCTCTGTTGGTAGGTTGTCTTGAGATACTCCCAAGTGAAGTTCATCAATAAATTTAATTCCTGAGATCCAGTTCCCATTAAAATCATCATATTTTCCTTGAATATCGTTTTGCCTTCCAGTAAAATTCCACATAAAATAACGCCAGTACATGTAACCAAACTGATATTGAAACATATAAGCTAAGTTGTCTGTAAATGACGGTTTTTCTATTTCTAAATACTGTTGTCCATAATTTCTTAAAAAACGGTCGTAACCTTCATAGTCTACCTCACCATTTCTAATATCATTTCTAAATTTATTAACCACCTGATCAATACGTCGCTTCTCTTGGATTGCATATTGTCCAGCTTGTTCGGACACAAACTCGTCAGCTTCAGTTTCGCTTAAACCTTGTTTTAAGGCATCTTGCATGAAAGCATTGTAAGCTTCGTTGTAGGCACGCGTTTGTACATTAGCATTTACTTTGAAATTAATAAGTCCAGTAAACATCATGTAATTTTCAGCATGTTCGCTACTCCACATTCTTGGCAGAATTGAGGCATGATCGTGATTATAATTTTGCTTACTGCCTTCCCATTGATTTATGATTACATATTCTCCTAACTCATCATCGCGCTCATAATTCTTTTTATCATCAACAAATGGTTTATCTTCATCAGCACCAGAGTAGATTTCTGTAAACTGTGGGCCGTAAAACAAATGTGTTTCTGGATACTGTTCTAAGTTATAATAAGCTAAAAGCTCTCGTGCATCCGAAGGATTGTTTTCATTAATAATAACATTAGCATTGGCTCTAATAGGTAGCATCATCCAAGAAGAGAAACCCATAAAAATAAACATTAAGCACAATACCAATGTATTGATATGAATGAGTCCTTTTTTTCTAGTATAGTTAAGCCCAAAGTAAAACAAACCAATGACCATTAAACCCGTAATAATGGTTCCTGAATTAAAAGGCAAGCCAATAGAATTTACAAAGAACACTTCAAGATTTCCAAAAAGTTTAAGTGTTGAGGGTAATAGTAACTTAAAGATAAATAATAAGATGGCAGCCGAAGCAATATTAGCAATGATAAAATTCTTTATGGTAATGGTCTTGTAATTTTTAAAATAGTAGATAAGACCAATGGCAGGAATGGTAAGTAATCCCATAAAATGTACACCAAAAGATAACCCAATGATAAAGGCAATTAAAATTAGCCAGCGATTACCTCTTGGCTTAAGCATGTCCTGTTCCCAGCGTAAGGCAAGATAAAACATTACGGACATGATTAGTGTAGCCATAGCATAAACCTCAGTCTCTACTGCATTAAACCAAAAAGAGTCTGTAAATGTAAACGATAATGCACCTGCCAAGGCACTGCCTAATACAGCTATACCTTTATTAGCATTGGAGTTTTTGTCGTATTTAACCAACTTCACTAAAAGCATACTAATGGTCCAAAACATGAACAAGATGGTAAATGCACTCGCTGTTGCACTCATGAGGTTCATAATCATACCAATTTGCTCAGGTTCTAAGGCAAACATGGAGAAAAAAGCACCTAACATTTGAAATAAGGGTGCTCCTGGTGGGTGACCAACTTGTAATTTAGATGAGGTTAAAATATACTCGCCTGCATCCCAAAAACTAACGGTAGGTTCAATGGTTAAAGCGTATGTTATAAATGCTACTGCAAATGCAAACCACGCTAAAATCGTGTTCCATTTTTTAAAGTTAAAATATGTCATGTAAACCTTGCTTATTAATGCTGGCGAATTTACTAATTATTATAGTAAAGCCTACATTTTTAAGTTAACGTTAAGTAATTTAGATTATTTTTCTTTATTTTTTTTGTCCAAGACAAACTTTGTTTTAAATTTGCACCCTCATTTATGATATTGGCCTATGGTGTAACTGGCAACACGTCTGGTTTTGGTCCAGAAGAGTCTAGGTTCGAGCCCTAGTAGGCCAACAAAAAATCCTAATCGATTCGATTAGGATTTTTTATTTCATTTCGTTTGGCTCAAATCTTAAACGTAATGACTGGCCTGTTGGCATGGTTCACTAAATCTTCACTAATACTGCTATTGAAGAAGTGTGCAATGCCTTGTCTACCATGGGTACTTATTCCAATAAGATCAGCATCAATTTCTTTTGAGAAATTCAAAATACCCTGTTCAACACTCGTGTCATTATGAACGTTAATAGTATACTTTTCAAAGGATTGACCAGAAATAAAATCGCTAATTCTTCTGCGAGCGTCATATGTGGTAATAAAGTTGTTGGCTGTATTAACTAACAATAAATGAATTTTAGCGTTAAAAAGCTCTGCAAATTTAATAGCTTGTTTATAAGTTTCTCTATTATCATTTTTAAAGTCAGATGCAAAAACAAAATCACGAATAATAAAACTCGAATGATGATTCTTAATGACCATAACAGGGACATCGGAAGATCTTACAACTTTCTCAGCATTAGAGCCAATGAACATTTCTTTAATTCCTGATGCACCATGAGACCCCATAACTATCAGGTCGATTTCAAATTCTTTACACGTATCTTTAATTTCATTAAAAGTAATATCTGCCTTTACAGTTTCATGCACAGTAACTCCTTCTAAATAATCACTAGCAATTAAATCTTCGAATTTTTTGTGTGCCAGTTTCATAAAGAATAAGGCTTCGGGAATATCGCTTTGAACTGCACCTGGATCGATATGCTGCATAGGTATTTCCATCATATGTAACAGATATATTTCGGCATCGTATTTTCGTGCTAACATTGCAGCAATTTTAAGGGCATTTTCAGCTTGCTCTGAAAAATCAGTCGGTACGAGAATTTTATTCATAGATCATTGATTTATTAGTCTTATAAATTTAGGAAAATAATTGCATTTTATTAGCCTTTGACAAATACATTAAATGTTGTATATTTGCAACGTTATTTACAAAAATGAATACGCGAGAGGACGAAAAGTCCTCTCTTTTTATATCACATATGTTTAAAAAGACAGTTGAGGATTTATTGCAAAAAGCATTGGAAGAGCGATCTGATCTATTTTTAATAGATTTTAGTATGTCTACTGATAATGCTATTAAAATTGTAATAGACGGAGATAAAGGGGTTTTGGTAGAAGATTGTATGTTTGTAAGCCGAGCCATAGAGCATAACTTAGATAGAGATGAGCATGATTTTGCTTTACAAGTGTTATCCTCTGGTGCTACATCACCTCTCATTATGCCAAGACAGTATAATAAACACGTTGGTAGGCATTTGGAAATAAAAACGGTAGAAGGAAGAATAATCGAAGGGCAACTTATCAATGCAAACGATGACGGTGTTCTTTTAAAGTGGAAAACACGAGAATCCAAGCCAGTTGGGAAAGGGAAAGTGACTGTGACCAAAGAGGCTAACATAGCCTTTGAGAGTATTAAAGAAGCAAAAGTTAAGATAAAATTTTAATTCATATCAATTATGGAAAATGTAGCATTAATTGAATCATTTTCAGAATTTAAGGACGATAAGTTAATCGATAGAGTTACGCTGATGGCGATTCTTGAAGATGTATTGCGTAATGCATTGAAGAAAAAATATGGTGACGATGATAACTTTGATATTATTATCAATCCAGATAAAGGGGATTTGGAAATTTGGAGAAACCGTATTGTTGTTGCAGATGGAGAGGTAGAAGATCCAAATCAAGAAATAGCATTATCTGAAGCGCAGAAAATCGAACCAGATTTTGAAGTTGGTGAAGATGTTGCAGAAGAAGTAAAGTTAGTGGATCTCGGTAGACGTTCTATTTTGGCATTAAGGCAAAATTTAATATCTAAGATTCATGAGCATGATAATACTAACATCTATAAGCAATTTAAAGAATTAGAAGGCGAAATTTATACTGCTGAGGTCCACCATATTCGTCACAGAGCTATTATTCTTTTGGATGATGATGGTAATGAAATTATTCTTCCAAAGGATAGACAAATTCCTTCAGATTTCTTTAGAAAAGGTGAAAATGTTCGTGGAATAATTGAAAGTGTTGAATTAAAGGGAAGCAAACCAGCGATCATTATGTCTAGGACATCACCATTGTTCTTAGAGAAGTTGTTTGAGCAAGAGATTCCAGAAGTATTTGATGGATTGATTACTGTAAAAAAGGTAGTGCGTATTCCTGGTGAAAAGGCTAAGGTTGCTGTGGATTCTTATGATGATAGAATTGATCCGGTTGGTGCTTGTGTTGGTATGAAAGGATCTCGTATTCATGGTATTGTTCGTGAATTAGGAAATGAAAATATCGATGTTATAAACTACACCAATAACTTGCAGCTTTTTGTAACTAGAGCATTAAGTCCTGCGCGTGTAACTTCATTAAAATTAGATGAAGAAAACATGCGCGCAGAAGTGTTATTAAAGCCAGAAGAAGTTTCTAAAGCTATTGGTAGGGGAGGTCACAACATACGTTTGGCAGGCCAATTAACTGGTTATGAGATCGATGTCTTTAGAGAAGGGGCAGAGGAAGATGTTGAATTAAAAGAATTCTCTGATGAAATCGAAGAATGGATCATTAAAGAATTTAGTAAAGCTGGGTTAGATACAGCAAAAAGTATTTTAGAACAAGACGTTACAGATTTAGTGAAACGTACAGATCTAGAAGAAGAAACAATAGAAGAAGTTATTCGAATTCTTAGGGAAGAGTTTGAAGACTAAACAATTTAACTTTAAAAGTAGGTAGAAGTTAAGTTGATAAAACAGATTTAAGTATATTACGGCAATTTATGGCTCAAATTAGAATTAATAAAGTATTAAGAGAACTGAATATCTCATTAGATCGTGCTGTGGATTTTTTAGAATCCAAGGGTATTGAGATTGAGAAGAGTCCTAATACAAAAATTTCGCAAGAGGTTTATGATACGCTTTCTGACGAATTTCAGACCGATGCAACGAAGCGTGAAAAAGCTCAAGAAGTAAGTGAAGCAAAGCTAAAAGAGAAAGAAGAGCTTCGTGAACAACGTGAGCGCGAAATTGAAGAAAAAGAAAAGCAGGAGTCGAAGAAAGAAACAGTTGTTAAGGCTAAGGTAGAATTAAGTGGTCCAAAACAAATTGGTAAAATTGAATTGGATAAAAAGCCAAAAGCTAAACCTGAGGAAAAACCAAAAGAAGAAGCTCCAGTTAAGGAAGAAAAAAAGCCTATTGCAAAGGAGGAAGAACCTGCTAAACCAAGTAAGGAGGAGAAACTTAAGAAAGAAACTGCTAAAGTAGAGGCCCAACCTACAGAGCCTGCTGAGGAAACTATTAAAACACAGTATAAAAAATTATCTGGACCGATAACGACAGGTAAAAAAATAGATCTTTCTCAGTTCAATAAACCTAAAAAGAAGAAAGAGGAGAAAAAACCGGATGCGTCTAATGATGTTAATAAGCGTAAAAGACGTCGTATTAGTAAAGGTGGAAATAATTCAGGAGGAGGGCGACCTAACTTCGATAATAGACGAGGAGGAAAAGGAAGAGGTAATGCAAGACCGAAGGTGGTTAAGGAGGAGCCAAGTGAAGAGGAAGTACAAAAACAAGTAAGAGAAACCCTTGAAAAACTTCAGGGTAAAACAAATAAAGGCAAAGGTGCCAAGTATCGCAGAGAGAAAAGAGATCAGCATCGTCAGCAGACGGAGATGGATCAGGAACTTGCAGCAGCAGAAAGTAAAACGCTTAAAGTAACTGAGTTTGTTACTGTAAGTGAAGTGGCAACTATGATGGATGTTGGTGTTACACAGGTCATTTCTGCATGTATGTCTCTTGGAATGATGGTAACAATGAATCAAAGACTTGATGCAGAAACTTTAACCATAGTTGCTGAAGAGTTTGGTTTTGATGTAGAATTTGTAACGGCTGATATCGAAGAAGCGATAGAAGAAGTTGAAGATAGACCAGAAGATTTAAAACCAAGAGCACCTATTGTTACCGTAATGGGCCACGTTGATCATGGTAAAACTTCTTTATTAGATTACATCCGTGAAGAAAATGTAATCGCAGGAGAATCTGGCGGAATTACACAGCACATAGGTGCTTATGGAGTACAACTTGATAGTGGGCAAAAGATAGCATTTTTAGATACCCCTGGGCACGAGGCCTTTACGGCGATGCGTGCACGTGGAGCTCAGGTTACTGATATTGCCATTATTGTTGTTGCAGCAGATGACGCCATCATGCCACAAACTAAAGAAGCAATTTCTCATGCTCAGGCAGCTGGTGTTCCTATTGTATTTGCAATTAATAAAATTGATAAGCCAGATGCTAATCCTGATAAGGTTAAAGAAGGTTTAGCAAATATGAATTTGCTGGTAGAAGATTGGGGTGGTAAAATCCAATCTCATGATATTTCTGCCAAGTTTGGAACTGGTGTCAACGAACTATTAGAAAAAGTGCTTTTAGAAGCTGAATTACTTGAATTAAAGGCAAATCCTAGTAAGCCTGCTACCGGAACGGTTGTTGAAGCTTATTTAGATAAAGGACGCGGTTATGTTTCGACGATTTTAGTACAAGCGGGTACGTTACGTGTTGGTGATTACGTTCTAGCGGGTAAGAACAGCGGAAAAGTAAAAGCCATGCAGGATGAGCGTGGTAATGACGTTAAAGAAGCGGGACCAGCAACTCCGGTATCAATCCTAGGGCTTGACGGGGCACCGCAAGCAGGTGATAAATTCAATGTCTTTGAAGACGAGCGCGAAGCTAAGCAAATTGCAGCGAAACGCACACAATTACAACGCGAGCAGTCGGTTAGAACAACTAAGCATACCACACTTGATGAAATTGGTAGACGTATCGCACTAGGTAATTTTAAAGAATTAAATATAATCCTTAAAGGTGATGTAGACGGTTCTGTTGAAGCATTAACAGATTCGTTCCAAAAGTTATCTACGGAAGAAATAGAGGTGAAAATTATTCACAAAGGAGTTGGAGCCATCACAGAGAGTGATGTGTTGTTAGCAACAGCATCTGATGCTATTATTATTGGGTTTAATGTAAGGCCAGTAGGTAATGCTCGAAATATTGCAGATAAAGAAGAAATAGATATCAGAACATACTCAATTATCTATGATGCCATCAATGATCTTAAAGATGCAATGGAAGGTATGTTATCGCCTGAGCTTAAGGAGGAGGTCACTGGTACCGCAGAAATTAGAGAAACCTTTAAAATTTCTAAGATTGGAACTATTGCTGGTTGTATGGTTACCAATGGAAAAATATTCAGGAATTCTGGTGTAAGGTTAATCAGGGATGGTGTAGTTGTGCATACTGGAGAATTATTGTCTTTGAAACGATTTAAAGACGATGTTAAAGAGGTTTCTAAAGGCTACGATTGTGGTATGCAAGTTAAAGGCTATAATGACATCAAGGAAGGTGATATCATCGAAGCGTTCCAAGAAGTAGAGGTTAAAAAGAAACTGAAATAAATGGTCTTTTTAAGACATAAAAAGCCGACAATTATTGTCGGCTTTTTTTACATCATAATCTAATTTTGTAGGCTATTTTTTATCAGATTTTGGCTGGAAAATAATAGCATTCATGTAATGCTTTTTGATTTTTAACAACGCTCTGTCCGCTTCTAAACGGGTCGCAAAATTCCCAACCCAAACTTTATAATTAGGTGTGTTCCAAACAATATCTACTGGCCACTTATCATAAGCATTCAAAAAATTAGATTTTTCGCGCTGAGCTTTATCAGGATCAATACTTTGAAACACCTGTATTTTAAATACTTTCGTTGTTTTTATGTCTTTTTTATACTCTAGTAATTTATCGATATCACTATCCTGCTCAATCTTAACCTTTCCTGCTTGGGCTGCTAATGTTAAACTAAACATAAGTGTTAGAAAAGTAATGCTGAATTGTTTGATTTTGAGCGTCATAATTTTGATTTTAAATGCAAAGTTATACTAATAAATGTAAATGCTTAAAATATGTTATTTAGAATTGGTATAAATTATATATTAACACTTCTGTAACATTCCTAAAATCGACTTTATATCTTACTTTTGCATGAGTTTTTAGTAACATGTTTTTTCATGTTTTAAATGAAAAAATCGTACCAAAATTTAGAAGATAATTCAACTAATAATATGAAACAGGTAATCTACCGTAATTTAACCTCAACGATACTTCATTTAGGTTTTATTTTATTACTCACGTTTTCAACCTCAGTTATAGCTCAAGAAGGTGATCCAGCAAACGGAAAGGCTTTATTTAATGCCAATTGTGCGGCATGTCACAAATTAGATAGAGATATGACGGGTCCAATGCTTAGAAATGTAGAAGCGAGATTGGCAGAAGAAGAAGGTTTGGATAGGACTTGGCTTAATTCATGGATTAGAAATAGTTCAGGGTTAATTAAATCAGGTGATGCCTATGCTAATAAAGTTTACAATAAGTGGAACAAAACTGCTATGACAGCGTTTCCGCAGCTAAGTGATCAGGATATCTCAGATATTTTAGCTTACACTGCTCAGCCAAAACCTGAACCTGTAGTTCTTGAACAAGTAAATATTGACGGAGGTGGCGGAGAAGCTGGGGTGTCTAATAATTTAATTCTTGGTGCTCTAGCATTATTATTTGGGTTGTTGGCATTGGCTTTAATCTTAGTAAAACGTACTCTAAATCGTTTTGCAGAAGCTAAAGGATTAGAAGTTGTTAAAGAGAAGCGTACACCGCTTTGGAAGGCCTTTGCCCAAAATCAATTTTTGTTATTAGTAACGGCAATCTTCTTTTTGTTAGCGAGTGGATATTTTGTTTACGGGTACTTAATGCAAGTAGGTGTTGACCAAGGATATGAGCCGGTTCAGCCGATTCATTATTCTCATAGAATTCACGCTGGTGATAATGGTATCGACTGCAAATATTGTCATTCTTCAGCAAGAGTGAGTAAGCACTCAGGAATCCCGTCGTTAAACATCTGTATGAATTGTCATAAAGCCATTGCGAATGTTGCACCAGAGACATTAGCAGAAGGTAAATCAGAATACGGTGTGGATTATGATGCGGAAATTCAGAAATTATATGATGCTGTCGGATGGAATGGCACAGGGTATACTGGAGAATCTAAACCGGTAAAATGGATCCGTATTCATAACCTTCCAGATTTTGCATACTTCAATCACTCACAGCACGTCTCTGTGGCTGGTATTGAGTGTCAGACTTGTCACGGTCCAGTTGAAGAAATGGAAATTATGTATCAGCATTCTCCATTAACAATGGGTTGGTGTATCAACTGTCATAGAGAAACCAATGTAAAAGTTAAAGACAACGGTTACTATACTAAAATTCATGAAGAATTGTCAAAGAAGTATGGTGTTGATCAGTTAACTGCGGCACAAATGGGTGGATTAGAATGTGGTAAGTGCCATTATTAAATTTAATAAGAAGTAATTCATAATTATATGTCATCAAACAAGAAATACTGGAAAAGTGTTGAAGAGCTTAACGAGAATAGCTCTATTGTTGAGACGCTACAACAAAATGAGTTTGTGGAAGAAATTCCAACGGATGAGTTTTTAGGGGATAAAGAATCGTTAGGGTCTTCGTCTACTACGCGTCGTGATTTCTTAAAATACGTAGGTTTCAGTACGGCAGCAGCGTCTTTAGCAGCTTGTGAAGGTCCTGTGATTAAATCAATTCCTTATGTAGTACAACCTACTGAGATTATTCCTGGTGTAGCAAATTACTATGCTACAACTATTGCAAACGGATTTGATTTTGCAAGCGTGTTAGTTAAGACCAGAGAAGGTCGACCTATCAAGATTGAAAACAATACTGATGCGGCAACCAATGGAATGGCTAATGCAAGAGTTCAGGCTTCTGTATTAGAGCTTTATGATAGCCGCAGAGTTAAGACTCCTCAAAAAGGCGAGGTAAGAATTTCTTGGGATGACTTAATGTCTGAGACTACAGCGGCATTAAATGGATTAAGTGACGATAAGCAGATTGTCTTCTTAACGGCAACGATGCCAAGTCCTTCAACGCACAAGTTAATTGCTGAATTCTCAGAAAAATATGGTAATGTGAAGCATGTAGCTTACGATGCTATTTCAGACTCTGCAACATTAGATGCTTACGAAGCAAAATACGGCAAAAGAGGAATGGCTAATTATGATTTCTCAAAGGCCAGAACAATTGTTTCTGTAGGAGCAGATTTCTTAGGGGACTGGCAAGGCGGAGGTTTTGAATCTGGGTACGCTACTAAACGAATTCCAGAGAATGGAAAGATGTCACGTCATATTCAATTTGAATCTAATATGACTTTATCTGGCGCAAATGCAGATAAGCGTGTGCCATTAACACCTAACCAACAAAAATTAGCTTTAGCAAAATTATACAGTTTAGTAGTTGGAGGTTCAGTTAGTGTAGATTTACCAGAAAATATTGCTGCAGCTGTTCAGTCTGCGGCAAATGAAATAAAAACAGCTGGAAGTAATGCTGTTGTGGTAACAGGAATTCAAGATGTTAATGCACAAACTGTTGCATTAGAAATCAATGATCATTTAAATAGTAAAGCATTTGATGCTTCTACAACAATAAAAACTAGACAAGGAAGCGACAAAGCTGTAATGCAACTTGTAGCTGATATGAAAGCTGGCAAAGTTGGTGCAGTGATTATGAATGGTGTTAATCCAATGTATACACTTCCTAATGCAGCTGACTTTAAAGAAGGATTAGATAAGGTGGACTTATCCATTGCATTCGCTTTAAAAGTTGATGAAACGTCCTCAAATTGCGATTATATTGCTGCAGCATCTCATAACCTTGAGTCTTGGGGTGATTTCGAATTAAAGTCTGGACATTATTCATTAATGCAGCCGACTATTCGTCCGTTGTTTGATACGAAGCAATTTCAGGAGGCACTTTTAGTATGGAATGGAAATTCTGCATCATACCGAAATTACTTGAAATCGACATGGACGGCAGATATATTGGATGGTGCATCCTTTAATAAAGCGGTTCAAGCCGGTGTTTTTGTAGGTGCGTCGACATCTAGTGTAGAAGTTGAAGATAATATGACTGATGCTTCAGATGAAGATACATCAGTTGCACCTCGTAGAAATGCAGCAAGAGCACTTGCGCGTTCTGCGAACGCCTCTGGTATGGAACTTTCACTTTACACCAAAACAGGCATGGGTGATGGTCAACAAGCCAATAATCCATGGTTGCAGGAGTTTCCAGACCCTATAACTAGAACAACTTGGGATAACTATTTAACAGTGTCTAAAACTGATGCTGATGCTTTAGGTTTAGAAAACTGGAATGTCGCCAATGGTGGTCTTAATGGTAGTTATGCAAATGTTACAGTTAATGGAGTAACACTTGAGAAGGTGCCAGTAATTGTACAGCCAGGTCAAGCTAAAGGTTCAGTTGGTTTAGCCTTTGGTTATGGTAGAACCTCAGAAGCTTTAATGAAAGAAATGAGAGTTGGAGCTAATGCATATCCACTTTATCAAGGCTTCAATAACGTACAGTCTGTAACTGTTGAGAAAGCTTCTGGTGAGCATGAGTTTGCTTGTGTTCAGTTGCATAATACCTTAATGGGTCGTGGAGATATCATTAAGGAAACAACATTAGAAATATTTAATACTAAGGATAAACACGTTTGGAATAAGGTTCCAGAAGTATCCTTAAATCACATAGAAACTCCTGTAACATCTCCAGATGTTGACTTATGGGAGTCGTTCGATCGTTCAATCGGTCACCATTTCAATTTATCTATTGACTTAAATGCCTGTACAGGTTGTGGTGCTTGTGTAATTGCATGTCACGCAGAAAACAACGTGCCTGTAGTAGGTAAGACTGAAATGAGACGTAGTAGAGATATGCATTGGTTGCGTATTGACAGATACTATTCTTCCGAAGAAACGGGCTTTGAAGGTGATAATGAAAAGAAAGATAATATATCTGGCCTAGGAAGTTCATTGAGTGAGTTTGGTGAGATGGAAAGCCCAGCTGATAATCCTCAAGTCGCTTTCCAACCTGTAATGTGTCAGCATTGTAACCATGCTCCTTGTGAAACTGTTTGTCCAGTTGCTGCAACCGCTCACGGTCGTCAAGGTCAAAACCATATGGCTTACAACCGTTGCGTAGGTACAAGATACTGTGCTAACAACTGTCCATACAAAGTACGTCGTTTCAACTGGTTCTTATATAACAATAACGAAGAGTTTGATTTTAACTATGCGATGAACGATGACTTAGGTAAAATGGTGTTAAATCCAGATGTTACTGTAAGATCTCGTGGTGTAATGGAAAAATGTTCTATGTGTATTCAGAAAACACAAAAGACCATTTTAGATGCCAAAAGAGAAGGTCGACCAGTTAAAGATGGTGAATTCCAAACAGCATGTTCTGCAGCATGTGGGAATGGAGCAATGATATTTGGTGATGTAAATGATAAGGACAGTAAGATTGCAGAATTGAAAGAAGACAACAGAGCGTATCACTTATTAGAGCATGTAGGTACTAAACCGAATGTGGTGTACCAAACTAAGGTAAGAAATACGAAAGAAGCATAAAACTAAAATTAAAGAATCAATTATATAATTATGGCGTCTCATTACGAAGCACCTATTAGAAGACCTTTAGTTACCGGAGAAAAGTCGTATCACGATGTTACTATTGATGTAGCAAGACCGGTTGAAGGCAGAGCAAACAAAGCTTGGTGGATTGTGTTCAGCATTTCTTTGGTTGCATTCCTTTGGGGAATAGGTTGTATTATTTACACTATTTCAACAGGTATTGGAGTTTGGGGTCTTAACAAGACTGTAAACTGGGCTTGGGATATTACTAACTTCGTTTGGTGGGTTGGTATCGGTCACGCTGGTACGCTGATCTCAGCAGTATTGTTATTATTCCGCCAAAAGTGGAGAATGGCAATTAACCGTTCGGCGGAAGCAATGACCATTTTCTCAGTAGTACAGGCAGGTTTATTCCCAATCATACACATGGGTCGTCCATGGTTAGCGTATTGGGTATTACCTATTCCAAATCAGTTTGGATCATTATGGGTTAACTTTAATTCACCATTACTTTGGGACGTATTTGCAATTTCTACATATTTATCTGTATCATTAGTATTCTGGTGGACAGGTTTATTACCGGATTTTGCAATGATAAGAGACAGAGCTGTAAAGCCTTTCCAAAAGAAGATTTATTCATTATTGAGTTTTGGTTGGTCTGGTAGAGCTAAAGATTGGCAACGTTTCGAGGAAGTATCTTTAGTACTTGCAGGTTTAGCAACACCACTTGTACTTTCTGTGCATACTATTGTATCTTTTGACTTCGCAACATCCGTAATTCCAGGTTGGCATACAACGATATTCCCACCGTATTTCGTTGCAGGTGCAATTTTCTCAGGATTCGCAATGGTGAATACTCTGCTCATTATTATGAGAAAGGTATGTAACCTTGAAGATTATATTACTGTACAACACATCGAGTTAATGAATATTGTAATTATGATTACGGGTTCTATTGTTGGTGTGGCTTATATCACAGAGTTATTCATCGCTTGGTATTCTGGTGTAGAATACGAGCAATATGCATTCTTAAACAGAGCAACTGGTCCTTACTGGTGGGCATATTGGGCAATGATGACATGTAACGTATTCTCTCCGCAGTTTATGTGGTTTAAGAAACTAAGAACAAGTATCATGTTCTCTTTCTTTATTTCGATTGTTGTAAATATAGGAATGTGGTTCGAACGTTTCGTAATTATTGTAACGTCATTACACAGAGATTACTTACCATCTTCTTGGACGATGTTTTCCCCAACGTTTGTAGATATTGGAATATTTATAGGAACTATAGGTTTCTTCTTTGTACTTTTCTTACTGTACTCCAGAACATTCCCAGTAATTGCACAAGCTGAGGTAAAGACAATTTTAAAGTCTTCTGGTGAACGTTACAAAAGAATAAGAGAACATGGCGAAAGCTTAGTAGGTACAGGTGCTGATTCAAGAACATCTAATGGGGTTGTTGCAAGTGCGCCTGCAACAAGTACTTCTGATACTGTTGATCATTCTGAGAAGGTTAATAATCTTTTAGGAACTATTGGCTCTTTTGATGCTGAAACGGAAATTGCAGACGATTTAAAGAGGATTAGTGGTGTTGGTCCAAAAATGGAAGATGTACTTAATAGTATCGGTATTTATACTTACCTACAAGTAAGTAAAATGACAAAGGCAGAATACGATTTGTTAGATTCAATCACAGGTTCATTCCCAGGAAGAGCTGAGCGCGATGATTGGGCAGGGCAAGCGAAAAATTTATTAAATAACTAATATAGTCTATGGAAGCTTCAAAAGTAATTCATGCTATTTATACAGATGATGATGTATTAATGTCCGCCGTTAAAAAGGTCAAGGCAGACAACCATCACATTGAGGAGATATATACACCTTTTCCGGTTCACGGATTAGATAAAGCAATGGGCTTAGCTCCAACACGTATCGCAATTACATCATTTATGTATGGATGTGTTGGTTTAACAGTTGCAATTTTAATGATGAATTTTATCATGATTAAAGACTGGCCTCAAGACATTGGTGGGAAACCAAGTTTTAGCTACTTAGAAAATATGCCAGCTTTTGTACCAATTATGTTTGAGCTTACGGTATTTTTTGCTGCGCACTTAATGGTAATTACATTTTACTTAAGAAGTAGAATGTGGCCATTTAAAAAGGCTGAAAACCCAGACCCGAGAACAACAGATGATCATTTCTTAATGGAGATTGCAATTCACGATAACGAATCTGAATTAACGTCTTTGTTGCAAGAAACGGGAGCCGTTGAAATTAATATAGTTGATAAAGACGAAGATGCACATTAATATGAAGACATCCTTAAAATATATCGTAGTACTTGTAATATTAGTAGGACTTGTTTCCTGTAAAAAGGACTCAAGACCAAACTACCAGTATATGCCTAACATGTATGAACCAATTGGTTACGAGGCCTATCAAGAATCTGATGCATTTGCAAATGGTATTGAGGCACAGTTACCAGCAGAAGGAACTATTCCTAGAGGGGATTTTATGCCATACGACATACCAGATACAAATGATGGTTATGAAGAAGCTAAAGTCAACCTTAAGAGTCCATTAGAGTCAACAGAAATAGATTATGCTGAAGCTAAAGTATTATATGAGGTTTACTGTGGCATTTGTCATGGCAACAAAGGAAACGGTAAAGGCTACTTAGTAGAACGTGAAAAGATTTTAGGTGTACCAAGTTATGATGATGTTGGAAGAGCCATCACAACAGGTAGTATATACCATGTTATTTATTACGGAAAAAATACAATGGGATCTTACGCTAACCAATTAAATGAAAATGAGCGTTGGCAAGTAGTGGCTTATGTTGAAAAACTTAAAGCAGATTTAGAAAAATAAGATTTAGATAAAGATTATATAAATGGAATATAAAATTTCAAATCGATTAAGAATAGGCGCAATCATTATGGTGGTTCTAGGACTACTTGGTGTTGGGTATGGCTTCATGGATGCAAATAGTGTCACAGAAGACAACATTTCTGAAGTTTTAGCCGCTGAACATCATGGTCATGGTGATGTTCATGCAACCGGAGCACATGGCGACTCTCATGGAGAAGCCGCTGCACATGGGTCAGAAGCGCATGGTGAAGACCATCATGGCGAAGAAGTTCACGGTAATATGTCGGAGCACGAAGAGCATGCTTTACACCAGATTCATAACAGACCTTGGGCAGCAATATATGTTGGTGCATTCTTTTTCTTTATGATTGCTTTAGGCGTTCTAGCGTTTTATGCGATTCAGTATGCAGCACAAGCAGGATGGTCGCCTGTACTATTCAGAGTAATGGAAGGTATTACAGCCTACGTTTTGCCTGGTGCCGTTATCGTTTTATTAATTGCAGTAGCATCTCACTATCTTGGACATAACAGTATTTTTGTTTGGATGGATCCTGATGTAGTAGCGCATGATAAACTTATACAAGGAAAATCGGGGTGGTTAAATTTACCTTGGTTCATTATTAGAGGTATCATCTTTATTTCAGGTTGGGCATTATATCGTCATTTCTCTAGAAAATTCTCTTTAGCACAAGATGAAGCCGATGATAATAAAAACTTTAAGAAAAACTTTAGAATCTCTGCCGCATTCTTAGTATTCTATATTTATACCGAGTCAATGATGTCTTGGGATTGGATTATGAGTGTAGACCCACACTGGTTCAGTACATTATTTGGATGGTATGTATTTGCAAGTATGTTTGTAAGTGGAATTACAGTTATTGCAATGATATCAATTTACTTAAAATCTAAAGGATTATTAGAATTTGTAAATGATAGTCATATTCATGATTTGGCTAAATTTATGTTTGGTATTAGTATTTTCTGGACATATTTATGGTTCTCACAATTTATGCTCATTTGGTATTCAAATATCCCAGAAGAGGTAACTTATTTTGTGACAAGAATTGAGCATTACAAATTGCCATTCTTCGGAATGTTAGCAATGAATTTTATATTCCCACTATTATTATTAATGAATAGTGACTACAAGCGAATAAATTGGTTTGTAGTTATGGCTGGGATAGTAATTCTATGTGGACATTACTTAGATGTTTTCAACTGGATTATGCCTGCAACCGTAGTGGATAGATGGTTTATTGGCGCACCAGAAATAGGAGCGGTATTATTATTCGGAGGACTTTTCTTATTGGTAGTATTCACTGCATTAGGTAAGGCTCCGTTGCTCGCAAAACGAAATCCATTTATGAAGGAAAGTGAACATTTCCATTATTAATTATTAAAAAAGAACAGAAACGATAATGACTCCTTTATTAACGATTATAATTGTACTCTTTGTAGCTGTTGCAATATGGCAACTTGTAAAGATTTTTGATTTAGCGCAAGCTGGTTCTGAAAACTCATCAATCGCTACCGATAAAGACAATAGGATTAATGGCTATTTAATGATGGGCTTTTTAATCTTTATCTATGTTATTACCATCCTATGTTTTTACTATTTAGGTGATTTACCTTTAATGTCTAACTCAGCATCTGAGCATGGCCCTGAAATTGATAACCTAATGGGTATTTCCATGGTTATCATCTTTATTGTTCAAATAGTAACTCAATTTTTGTTACACTATTTTGCTTTTAAATACAAAGGTGAAAAGGGTAAAAAAGCTGTTTTCTATGCAGACAACAATAAACTTGAGGCTATCTGGACAGGTATTCCTGTAATTGTATTAGCTGGTTTAATTATGTATGGGTTATTTACATGGAATGATATTATGACTATAGGCACAGAAGATGATCCTATGGTTGTAGAATTATATGCTCAACAATTTAACTGGAAAGCACGTTATGGCGGTGAAGACAATGTGCTTGGTAAGGCCAATGTTAGATTAATTGATATAGATAGAGCTAACATTCTAGGAGTAGCAGAAGATGATCCAAATGCTCAAGATGATGTTATTGTTACAGAGTTACATTTACCAGTGGGTAAACCTGTGTTATTTAAAATGCGTTCTCAAGATGTATTGCATTC
>NZ_JABSST010000129.1 GCF_013213975.1 Winogradskyella sp. | reverse complement strand
TTTCTTATCTCCTGCGCGATAAAACTTCTCTAAGACTTGATGTTTATCTTTTTCTGAAATCCCAATCCCATTATCTTTAATAGATATAGTTAACGTTTTTTCACTCTGGATATTACAATCAATTATTAACTCTTCGTTGGAGTATTTAACTGCATTTTCTAGAATATTTAATAGCGCTGTAGTAATATAAAATTTATCTATTTCAATAGTGTTTACAGTGTTAGAAAACGATCGATTTAATTGAACATTTTTTGATTTTACCGAAAGCATAAAATCATCCAAAACGGTATTTAAATAGGCTTCTGTATTAACAGATTCCTTATTTAACTGAATTTCGTGATAGCCTAAACTATTATTTAAGACTTGATCGATTAGTTTTTGAAGTCTCTTGTTTTGGCGTTCAATAGTTTCAACGGTATTAGCGACTTGTTCTGGTTGCTTTTGAACAGCATCATTCTTTAGCATTTTTGTAGCTAAGGTTAAGGTCGCCAAAGGTGTCTTGAGTTCATGTGTAATGTTATTTACAAAGTCTGTCTTAATATCCGCGATTTTCTTTTGGGTAATTAAGCTTTTAATAGAATAATAGAGCAGACCAATAACCATTGCAAATATGAGTAATGATAGGAGTAGAAGTCCAAACATCTGTTTAAGTACTATGGCTTTCCAGCCATCAATATCCATCTCATCAATGGTTTGAAAAGTTAAATAAAAGCTCACTTCTTTTTCCTCACCGTTAATGGTTCTGGTTGAGGTATGGTCGGTTTCCCAGTTGGTACTGCTAATACCAATACTATTATCTTCTGAAATATCATCACCTAAAACAATGGCTTTAGGTGTTTTAATGATATTAAATAACGTGTCAGTTTTTATGGAGTCAGCTATGATAATGGTTTTAACTTTTTTGTGGAATTTAATACCGTAAGGAATATTATTGGCATCAAGACTTTTCTGATATTCTGATTTATAAGTGTCATTTATGGAATCTATGACAAACTCTAAATTGCTTACAACGTCTCTTTTTTGAGCCAGACCAAACTTGTAATCTACTACTTTTTTGATAAAGTGTTCTTGCCAGAATTCCGAAAGAGAATCTAGCTTTGGAGAGAAATCATCGATCCGCGAAATTGATTCTCTTGTTTCATTAATAAAGGCTTTTTTCTTGAGTTCGTAAGTATTATGAATGAGATATCCCTGAATAATAGAGAGAGCAATTAGACCAAGGATAGACGCAAGGATAAGACTATTAATTTTACGTTTCATAAGCTTTGGTAAGTTAAACATAAAACAGAGTTTACAATTCTTGTTGGTTATTTTTTTGATTGACGATGAAACAAATCTAGAACGAACAATTTAGAGTAAATACAAAATGGCTAGGGTTAACCTAGGATTAACTTAGACGCAGGTAAATATTTTTTTAATAGCTCTATTATTTTTTAGTTTTGACTTAATAGAAGATTAATGTAATGTTAATCTCTTAAAAAATCAGTATATTACCTCTTTGTGTATAAGGTTTTTAGTTTTACACGCAACCTTTAATCAATTCTCTCATTTATTTAATAAATATTGTTATGAGACAGATATTTACTTTAATTTATTTAGTGTTTTCTATTTTGTGTACACAATCTCAAGTATACAACGATATTCCTAAACCTATTTTGTCTAAGCATAGTGTGGCTGAAAAAATATACCTTCAAATTGACAATGCTTTATATCAAACAGGAGAGACGATTTGGTTTAAAGCAGTAGTAGTAAAATCTCATGATAATAGCCCATCAGATTTGAGCAAAATTTTGCATGTGGAACTTATTGACTCAAACGGGAATTTAATAGAGCATAAATTATTAAAGCTTATTGGTGGTCTTGCTGAGGGTTCCTTCAATTTAGAAAAAAGCTATGAGCAAGGTAAATATCAAATCAGGGCTTACACACATTGGAATAGAAATTTTGGTGATGATTTTATGTTTTACCAACCGATTGAGGTTTTTAATTTAAAAGAGGAGACTGAAAAGCAAAAAGCCATTATAAATATTGCTGTTGGACTTGGAGAATATACATCTATTGAAGCAGATATTAATCCAAAAGTGATTAATAATGATTTTAAAGGGAAATTAAACTTATTTATAGATACTGGTAAATCCTTAGATTCAGTGCTTTTAGAAAAAACTAAAGAGGGCATATACAGATTAGACTATAAATTACCAGAGGATGCCACAGTAGCCGAACTTAAATTTAAAGTTGCTCCTAAAAACAGATTTGAATTTAATAAGACAAAGGAAAATTTTTATTCAGAGACGGTAATTATTGATGAAGACCATTTAGATTTTCATTTCTTTCCTGAAGGAGGTAAGTTGGTTAATGGACTTTTAAGCACAGTCGGATTTAAGGCTTTAGACTATAACGGAAAAGGTCGTAAAGTAGAAGGCACTATTAAAAACAGTAAAGGAAATCCAATTACAGCTTTTAAGAGTAATGACTTAGGAATGGGAACTTTAAAACTTCGTCCAAAATTAGGGTTAACGTATTATGCCGAAATCAGAAATAACGATATTATCTATAAATATAATCTACCCATCCCTTATAATTCAGGTAGTGTTTTAACGGTGGCTAATATAAAAGATGAGTTGATGTTGTCAATAACGTCAAAAAATCAAAAGTCTAAATTTTTTATCCTAGAAGTTTCATCAAAAGGCACAAAACATCAGAGCTTTAGATTTAAGCAAAAACAAACCATAACAACTTCGATTCCCAAAAAATCATTACCAGATGGCATAATTAAAATAAGCGTTAGTAATGATAAAAATCAGACCGTGTGTGAGCGTCTGTTTTTTAATTACAGAGATGATAATCGTTTAAAACTAGGCTTAAACTCAGATAAAATTAATTACGTTCAGCGCGAAAAGGTAAAAATGGAAGTTGTTTTAGACAGTGCGCAACTTGGTAATAATACCAACCTTTCAATACTAGTAGTCGACAAAAAACGGAGCGAAAATTCAAAAGAACTTAAGTCAAATATAGTATCTCATTTATTGCTGAATTCAGAATTGAAGGGATTTATTGAACGACCAGATTCTTATTTCGAAGCTTCTAATCCGCGAGGGTATTCCGATTTAGATGCTTTAATGCTTACACAAGGATGGCGTAACTACAATTACACAACAGTATCTCCTCTGACCACATTTGAGCACCAGCCAGAAACTCATCTAAAGCTGTCAGGTACAATAGGAGAATACTTTAATCCTAGAAAACGTCCTAAAAACCCCTTAGACCTTAATCTCATAGTCCAAGATGAGATTCCACAAATCAATAGTATAGAAATTCCTGAAAGCGGTAAATATTATTTTGCACTTGATGATATTTATAAAGGAAGCACCGAGTTTTTTATGCAAGTTGTAGACAAAAAAGGAGAGCCAATTGATTTTAGTATCAACCTTGATAAAAAGTGGCAACCGAAAATAAAAAGCTTACAACAACAGTTGTTTTCATTACCAAGCGAGGTAAAGTCTAACTTTAAAGCAGAGATGGAAACGGTTAATGAGATTCAGAAAAAGTATGAAACGGCTTTTAATACCATAGCCTTAGATGAGGTTAATGTAAAAGGATATAAAATGACACCAGAAAGAGAGAAGTTTATTGATTTGCATGGAGAACCTGATGTAGTGATTGATGGAAAAAAGTTAAGTGAAAATGCACCAGATTGGTCCCATGGTGTTTTCAGTGTATTAAAAGCTCAATATGGTGATGTTATTCAGGTCTTGTATACAGAAACTAAACCTCCTTGGCTTTATGTATGGGATAGACGTGTTGATTGGACCTATGTTCTGATAGATAATATACCAGTAAATATTGAGGATTACAGTTTAATCCAAGATATACCTGCAGATGAAGTTGAAAGTATAGATATTAATAGAAATCCAAAAGACAAAAATAGATATTGTACTGACACTTTTCCTGGAATTCGCTATTGTCCGCAAAGTGCAATTTTAGTAAACATTTATACTAAATCTGGAAAGGGTCTTTTTGGTATATCTAAGGCAAAAGGCGTTTTAATAAATGAAATTCAAGGATTCTCTGAGTCTGTTGAATTCTATGCTCCAAATTACGAAACGCTTACAAATCAAGATTGGGTAATACCAGATAACCGAAGTGTAATTCATTGGGAACCGAATATTACCTTAAATAAGGAAGGCAAGTATTTCTTAGAATTTTACAATGATGATCATGTAGGTGAAGTTTCTGTTATTGTTGAAGCTATTTCTGAGGATGGAAAAATAGGTTACATCGAGAAAACATATACTATTAAAGAAGTAGAGCAATAATGTCAGTAGTTTATCTTAAAATATTTGAAATATCAGTTTCAGTAAGTTTAGGAAAATACATATAGGATGTCACGTAGCCCTTACTTTCAATTAAAGATTTAGCACTATGAAGGAAATTAGTATTCGTTAAGGTGTCGCAAATTTGGCCTATATTTCTTAAGGCAGGACCAGTCATATGTTTATCTAATTTATGACAGGACGCACAATTGGCATTAAAAATTTGCTTGCCCTGTGCTGAAGACACATCCTAAAAGGCATTGGTGCCACAAAA
>NZ_JABSST010000128.1 GCF_013213975.1 Winogradskyella sp. | reverse complement strand
ATCCGGTTTAAGTTTACCTTCTAAAGTTAGTTCCTCAGCACGTTTATCAAGCGTATTAAAATTACGCCCACTTAAGGATGCACAAATGACTAAATCTGGCGCATATTTACGAATGCCATTAATTAAATCAGCATATACCTCTTTTCTGTAAGTTGGTTCACCTGTTTTTTCATCACGTGCATGAATATGAGTCATTGTAATACCCAATTCATAGGCACGATGCACGTCTTCTACAATTTCGTTTACAGTTACCGGAACATGAGGAGTCATGTCTTTAGTAGGTATCATTCCCGTAGGAGTAAAGTTGATAATCAGCTTGTTCATTTATGATTTGGGATTTAAATGAACTACAAATTATATTAACATTACTTAAAATCAATAATTAATCCGATAAAAAGTAATAACAATCTATAATTTGTGACTTATCTGCTTTTCTTAGCGTAATATTCATTGACCACCTCTTGACGCTTACCAGACCTTAATAAGGGTATTTCATCCACATAATTAATATTTATCTTGGCATCATCTCCAAAATAGCCTTTGTATTCAGTAATCATCCTTTCCTCGTCAACCTTCTTAGTTGTATTTAGGTTAATCAGATATTCTTTACGTTTTTTTTGGACCAATTGGAACTGTTTAAATTGTCCATAGTTACAAAGCTTGGCCGATAGATGCTCAGGAACAAGATTTCCTTTAGTATCATAGATAAGATCCAGCTTTCGCCCTAATACTTGAGAAAAATAGGGTTGGTTATTCTCATCCAAATGCATTATTCCGACATCTCCAGTATCATAGCGAATTAAAGGGGTGGCATAATTATATAAATCTGTAATCACAATTCTTCCACGTTGTCCAAAACCGATTTTATTGTCCTGATTTAAATCAAACATTTCAACTAAATAACTAGATGTATTTATTTTAAAATTGGGGTTATCAGATGAAATTTGCTGAGCAATTATTCCGTTTTCATTATTAGAATATCTTGAAATTGGGTAGATACCAAAGTGCTTTTTAATTGCATTTCTAGTATAAGAATTCAACGCCTCTGAAATAGTAATAATGGATGTTGGTCTAAATGTAATTAGATTCTCTGATTTACTATCCAAATCCTTACAAATTTTTTCGAAAGCAGAAGCATATCCAATAAGGGCCACATTTTTATCGACGGAGTTAATTTTTTCTATTAAATCTTCAATGTTTTCGCTTGAAAGATCATACACACTATGAGGATGAATATTTCTGACCTTCAAATTTATAGACTGTAGCTTGTTTAAGGACTCGGGCCATATTTTTATATAAATGAGGTAATCGCCAATGGTATAACCAGACTTAGAAGAAAAGTAAATGTTATCCGCTTTATTCTTATTCGTTTTTTGTTTATTATGATAAACACTAAACGGTGTGCCTGTAGATCCACTTGTGGATACTTTCCTGCACTTATTGATAACACATTTTGAAGATAAAAACTGACTAAGATTATCTCGGATAATGTTCTTATTGATTAGCGGAAATTCATCAATTGAAGCATCTCCAGAATATGAACTGTAATACCCTGTCGTTGAAGTGGCGTGTTTTATGAGTTTTTCCAATGCCGTTTTAGCCTCATTAGAATCGTTATTCCGATTTAATGCAGCAATAGTTTCATGTAGGGCAGACTTAATTGGGCTTCCATTAAAACTGTCTAACATCCAGAAAACTTGTTCTCTAAAACTCTTATCCCTCTTCACAAAAGTGTCTCATTTGCTCATTACAGTTGCATTAAATTATAGTTTTGATAAGAGATAAACAAGGCTTGAAAGTTAAAAAGATATAAACCATGTCAACTTTTCGACAGCCTACCAATTATGGATGTTGAAATTAATAAGCACTCATTTATTTAGTTTACCAATACTCTGATTTTTAACACATTCCTTAAGTTATGGATTTTAAAGGATAAAAAAAAGCCCGCTTAATAAAGCAGGCTTTTTCAGTATTTAAAGTAACATAAATTACTTCACTTCTTCGAAATCTACATCTTCAACGTCGCTTCCTTCATCTGCAGGTTGCCCTTGTGCTCCAGCATCAGGTCCTGGCGCTCCACCTTGAGCTTCTGCCTGTGCTTTGTACATTTCTTCACTTGCTACCTTCCAAGCCTCATTGATTTTCTCTAAAGCTGGTTCAATAACTACAATATCCTTTGTTTCGTAAGCTGTCTTCAATTCTGCAAGTGCATCTTCAATAGGCTTTTTCTTATCATCAGATATTTTATCACCAAACTCTTCTAATTGCTTTTCAGTTTGGAAGATCATACCATCAGCCTGGTTTAACTTATCTGCAGTTTCCTTAGCTTTTGCATCTGCTTCTGCGTTAGCTTCCGCTTCAGCTTTCATCTTTTGGATTTCGTCTTCTGTTAATCCAGATGATGCTTCAATACGGATGTCTTGTTTCTTTCCAGTGGCTTTATCTTCAGCAGATACTTTAATGATACCATTAGCATCAATATCAAAAGTAACTTCAATTTGTGGTGTACCACGTCTTGCTGGTGGAATTCCATCTAAGTGGAAACGACCAATAGTCTTGTTATCCGCTGCCATAGGACGCTCACCTTGTAATACATGAATTTCTACCGATGGCTGATTGTCTGCCGCTGTAGAGAATACCTGAGACTTCTTTGTAGGTATCGTTGTATTAGCATCGATAAGCTTGGTCATAACATTACCCATAGTTTCAATACCTAATGATAATGGAGTCACATCTAATAAAAGAACGTCTTTTACATCACCTGTTAATACACCACCTTGGATACCTGCTCCTAAAGACACTACCTCATCTGGATTTACACCTTTACTCGGTGCTTTTCCAAAGAACTTCTCAACAGCTTCTTGAACCGCTGGAATACGTGTAGAACCACCTACTAGGATAACTTCATCAATATCAGATTTAGATAAACCTGCTGCTTTTAAAGCTGTTTGACATGGCTCAATAGTTCTTTTAATTAAGTCGTCAATTAACTGCTCAAATTTAGAACGTGTTAATGTACGTACTAAGTGTTTTGGTCCACTTGCTGTTGCTGTTACATATGGTAAGTTAATCTCTGTCTGTGCAGAAGATGATAACTCAATCTTAGCTTTTTCAGCCGCTTCTTTAAGACGTTGTAAAGCCATTGGGTCTTTACGCAAGTCCATATCTTCATCAGCTATAAATTCTTCAGCTAACCAATCTATAATTCTTTCGTCTACATCATCACCACCTAAGTGTGTATCACCATCAGTTGATAATACTTCAAAAACACCATCTCCTAATTCTAGGATAGACACGTCATGTGTTCCACCACCAAAATCGAACACAACGATTTTTTGATCTGTAGATTTTTTATCTAATCCATAAGCTAATGCTGCTGCAGTAGGCTCATTAATAATACGTCTTACTTTTAATCCAGCAATTTCACCAGCTTCCTTAGTAGCTTGACGTTGTGCGTCATTAAAATATGCTGGAACTGTAATTACTGCTTCAGATACATCTTGACCTAAATAGTCTTCAGCTGTTTTCTTCATTTTTTGAAGAATCATAGCCGACAATTCTTGAGGAGTATATAAACGTCCATCAATATCTACTCTCGGAGTATCATTATCTCCTTTAACTACTTTATATGGTACACGCTCTGCTTCTTTCTTAGACTCTGAGTACTTGTTACCCATAAAACGTTTAATAGAATAAACAGTTTTAGTTGGGTTAGTTACTGCTTGTCTTTTTGCAGGGTCACCAACTTTTATTTCACCACCTTCAACGAAAGCGATAACTGAAGGCGTAGTACGCTTACCTTCAGCGTTTGGGATTACAACTGGCTCATTACCCTCCATTACAGAGACGCAAGAGTTGGTTGTTCCTAAATCAATTCCAATAATCTTACTCATAATTATATGTTCTGGTTTATTTCCGTTTTCACGGAACGTGTTTTATTATTTCATTTTAAACTCGCTTTCATTAGGTCAAGTATTATGCCATGACAAAAAAAGTGACATGATGTCATATATGTTTTTTCAAAAGATTTTTTCTCTGAGATGAGTTTGGAATACCCTTTGATATACTTAATAAAAACTATTAATTATTTAGATATGAAACGCATATTATCCTTTATTACAGTATTTGCATTATTATTTATGGCTTGTGAAGGCCCTCAAGGACCTCCAGGTTTTGATGGCTTTGATGGTCAAGACGGCGAAGATGGTGGCCTAATTGTCTCTTCAGCCTTTGAAATTGTTTTAGACTTTACACCAGAAGACAATTATGAATTTATAGAACCTTATGGGTTCGATGTTTTCCCAACGGATGTTACTCTAGTTTATATTTCCTGGGAAGTTGATGGTGGCCAAGACATCTGGCGTCTGTTACCTCAAACCGAATATTTTAATGACGGTACTTTAGTTTATAATTTTGACTTTACGCAAAACGATGTCCGTTTCTTTTTAGATGGCACTACAGACTTCTCTTTATTAGATCCGTCTTACACAGATGCTCAAGTATTTAGAGTAGTTGTTGTTCCAGCAGATAATGTAGGACGTATCGATTATTCTAATTTAGAAAATGTAATGAATGTGTATGGCATCACAGAATTTGAAAGACGTTAGAAAACCATTCCAAAAAATTAGTAAAGCCTCACTAGTTAAGTGAGGCTTTTTTTTTATCCTTTTCCTAGTCTACAAACTTTATATTTGTACCGACTAAATCAATACACTATGGAATGCATTTCAGTTTTTGATATGCTTAAAA
>NZ_JABSST010000127.1 GCF_013213975.1 Winogradskyella sp. | reverse complement strand
GGTAATGACGATAGTGCATCAGTCTTGGAGATGACTATGCTAGGTGGAACGTTTCAGTTTACAGAACCAACTGTAATAGCCATAGCCGGTGCTGATGTAGACCTTAAGCTAAACGACAGCCCTATAAAACAACATGTGGTCATATCAATTAAAACCAATGATGTTCTAAGTATCGGCAAGATGACAAAGGGCTTTCGGTCCTATTTAGCTGTTAAAGGTGGTTTTAAATCAGAACAAGTTTTAGAAAGTTGTAGTCAGTATTATCCTATTACCAAGACCCAGAGGATTGCTAAAAACGATATGATTCCTTATGAGACTTTTAAAAAGGATTATCATAAACAACATGCAACAGTAAAATTTAAAGCCTTACATTTAGCGCAACCAACCTTAGAGGCTTTTAAAGGTCCGGAATTTGATCAGCTGTCAACAGACCAACAAAACCAGCTTATTAATACAATATTTACGGTATCTAAGAATAATAACAGGATGGCTTATCAATTAGAACCATTACTAAAGAACTCAATGCAATCCATTATCACAGCACCTGTATTACCAGGAACTGTACAATTAACACCAAAAGGTAACCTCATTATTTTAATGCGCGACAGCCAAACTACAGGAGGTTATCCAAGGGTGTTGCAACTTACAGCAGCCTCCATAAATGCGTTGGCACAAAAGTCGATTGGCAAGCCTCTAAAAATCAGACTGAAAGCCTAAAGCTACAGGAATAATTCTAATAAAGGATTTGTGTTCTGCCATTATTTCCATAATTTTAACCTAACCCTAAAATTCTAAAATCCCTTAATTTAGTAACAATAAAAACTAATTATTAATTTCTAAACTTACTGAAAATGAGCAATCCTAAAGGCTTAATTACGCCAGAACAGGCGAAGACTTTAAACGATGCCTATACAAAAAGGCATCAATTGATTAGTGATAACATCACTATGCGTCCAGACAACAGATCCTCTTGGTACTCCCTTGAGGATATTAAAAATTATTTGGCACTTGCTGAGGCACAGGCTAAAGAGCTTGGTTACGAAATGGATGGCATCCGTATTTACTGTGGTGCTTACCCAGAAGACAATGGTAAGGCAGGTTATTCTACATCATTTATTGTGCCTACTATTAATGAGAGTAACGGTAAAGATGGTAGTGGGTCAAGCCCAGATATGCCTGGAGGTAATGGTTTAAATATTGGAGGACACGGTCAACCACCAGGTGCTAATTACCCTCAATAATAATACATCATGTCTTTTGGACATTTAATCATTAATATCGTTGAATTGCTAGCTGCACTAGCCGGTTCCTACTATTGGTTAAAAACAAAAGATCAAACCATAAGACCATTTGTTTGGTACTTATGGTTTGTGGTTTTAATAGAAACAATTGCCTTATATCCATATCTATATGGTAATATAGATAATGCATTAATTAACTGGTTAGAGCACTCTCTTATGAGACGGAATACTTGGTTGTATAATATTTATGATTTAGTTTCTCTTTTACTTATTTGGATGTTTATGAAGCGTAATATAAAGGTCAGTTTTTCTCATAAGGTGATTAATATTACAGTTTTTTTATGCATAGGTATCATCATCTTGTATTTTTTCTTTAGCGGAAACTTCTTTGTAACAACGATTGACTATCCTTTTGCGATAGCTACTTTTGCAATCTTTACCATGGCTATTGTCTATTTATGGGAACTAGTTAGAAGTGATCAAATTTTAAGTTTTTATAAAGACCATGTATTTTATATCATTATAGCGATGGTGCTTTTTTATATTTGTACTACTCCGTTATTGTTATTTTCAGAATATTTCAATTTAAGAAATAAAGGCTTTATACAGTTTAGAGGACTTTTGCTTACCATTTCAAACATAATTTTATACTCATGTTATATTTTTGCGTTCTTTTATTCATTGCATCACAAAAAGAAATTGGAGCTGCAGAAATAGTTTTAATCAGCTATGTAATTTTCTTTACACTTGTTATTATTATAACATTTGTGGTGTTTTTTACGGTTTTTCAAAGGCGCAAAAATCAGATGTTAATTACCCAGTTTGAGCAGAAAGAAGAATTTGAAGCGGAACTCATTAAAACCCAACAAGAAATTCAAGACCAGACCTTAAAGCATGTGGGTAGAGAACTGCACGATAATGTGGGGCAACTCTTATCCTTAGCTACCATGCAAATGAATGCCTTGTCTAAAGTGGCCACAGATGATATTCAATCTAAAGTGAGTAATGCCTCAGAAGCCATTAAAGAAAGTTTAACCGAAGTACGGTCCTTATCTAAATCCCTGAATAGTGACGTGATATTTAATCTCGGTTTTTATGCTACTCTAGAAAATGAAATACAACGACTTAATAAATCACAATTAATTGAGGTCAGCCTCAGTACAAAAGGCGACTTAGTAAAATTTGAGAATAATAAAGATGAAACCATATTGTTTAGAATTTTACAAGAGTTCTTTTCTAACACGCTTAAATATGCAGATGCTGAAAGCTTAATGGTGCATCTTAATTACCAGCAAGAGCAATTAATAATTACTGCAAAAGATGATGGTAAAGGTTTTGATATGGATACTGCTGCAAAAGGTTCAGGGATAATCAATATGAAAAAACGTGCAGAGCTAATTAATGCAACATACAACTTAGAATCATCAATAGGAAGGGGAACCACCTTAACACTTATCTATCCTTATAAACTAGAGTCTTAGGCTTCACAAGCTTGCCATAAACTATCACTAGGAACAGGAGCTGTTATAGAGATGGTTTCTTTTTTAACAGGATGTATAAACTCTAAAGTTCGAGCATGTAGACTAATACTGGCGTCTTTATTACTGCGACTAAACCCATATTTTAAATCTCCCTTTATAGGGCAACCTATTTTGGAAAGCTGACAGCGGATTTGATGATGACGTCCGGTTTCTAAGTTAATATGTAATAAAACAAAATTGTCTAAGCTTTTGAGTACGCTATAGCTAAGAATTGCTTTTTTACTGCCTTCAACCTCACGATCAAATGCTGTAGATTTATTGTTCTTAGGATTTTTACGTAACCAATGTACCAATCTATCGTTTTGTTTTGGAGGTGTGTTTTTTACTAACGCCCAATAGGTTTTAGTGGCTTTCTTTTCAGCAAATAGTTTATTTAAACGTGGTAAGGCTTTACTGGTTTTTGCAAAAAGAACGAGACCTGTCGTTGGGCGATCAAGTCGATGTACCACGCCTAAATATACATTACCAGGTTTATTGTACTTGTCTTTGATATAAGCCTTTACGACATCGCTTAAAGGAGTGTCTCCAGTTTTGTCTCCTTGTACAATATCTCCGGCACGTTTGTTAACGACAATAATATGATTGTCTTCATATAGGACTTGAAGGTTAGACGGGTTAGATCTATTAGATTTGTTGGACATGTTAGATAATAATATTATCGATTTGCTAAACTAAAGTTGATTTAAATTTTGAAATCATTTTTATAATTTCATCTAATTCACTCAAAATGGTTGTTAATTCTATAGTAGTTAAAAAATTTAAATCAGAGGCAATTAGTAACTGGGTTTCTATTTCATAAGCAGAACCAATTGCAATTTGTGAAAATCTTAAAAAGTCTTTGTTAGAATTTCTGGAAGATCCTTCCGCTATATTAGAAGGTATGGAAACGGAAGCTCTTCTTAGTTGATTTGTCAATCCAAATTTCTCAGAATCAGGAAATTTAGAGGTAACATTATAGATTTCTGAACAGAATGATCTACTTCTTTTCCAAATTTGTAATTCTTTAAACTTATGAGGCATAGAAGTTAGTTTATCTAAGAAATCTAGAAGTCTGATTGATCTATCAGATCTAAATTAATATTGTTCTTTGTCGCTTGGAAAATCTCCACTTTTAACATCTTTACCATACTGTCTAAAAGCATTGGTCATGTCTTCATAGAGATTCATGTAACGTCTTAGAAAGCGTGGGTTGAATTCATGCGTCATACCCACCATATCGTGAGTAACAAGGACCTGTCCATCAACACCATCACCAGCACCAATGCCTATAATAGGAATTGATACACTCTCAGCCACTTCCTTAGCAAGCGCTGCTGGTATTTTCTCTAAAACAATGGCAAAACAACCAGCCTTTTCTAACATTAATGCATCTTCTTTTAGTTGCTGTGCTTCCTGTTCTTCTTTGGCCCTTACTGTGTAGGTGCCAAATTTATAAATGGATTGCGGAGTTAATCCTAGGTGACCCATCACAGGAATTCCAGCATGTAAAATACGTTTAATAGATTCTTTTATTTCTTTACCGCCTTCCATTTTTACAGCATGTCCACCAGACTCTTTCATGATTCTGATAGCAGAACGTAGGGCTTCTTTAGGATCACTTTGATACGTGCCGAAAGGCAGATCTACCACAACCAAGGCGCGGTCAATGGCTCTTACTACAGACGAGGCATGATAAATCATTTGATCTAAGGTAATAGGCAAGGTAGTTTCGTGACCTGCCATGACATTACTGGCAGAATCACCAACCAAAATGACATCAATACCAGCTTCATCTACAATTTTAGCCATGGTGTAGTCGTAGGCTGTAAGCATAGAAATCTTTTCGCCACGTGCTTTCATATCTACGAGGCTCTTTACAGTGATTCTTTTATATTCTTTTTTTGCGACGGACATAGACTTGAAATTATAGTGTGAGTAAAAATAGTGAGTTTTGTTAAATTTTCTTTAATCTAAGCTGTAAATACTGCTAAATCCTTA
>NZ_JABSST010000126.1 GCF_013213975.1 Winogradskyella sp. | reverse complement strand
AAAAATCTCATTTACAAACATTTTGGCAACACGCTTTGGTGTACCACTTAAACTATCATCTTTTAAGTCTAAACCTAGTGTTTGTAAAATATGCCTAACGTCGTCTTTGATAATATCTATCTTTTCTTCATCAGTTAATTCAAAAGCATCTTCACGCATCGGAGTATCACTTGATGATCCAATGTGATCGTCACCGATTGCATCTATATCGTTAAAATCATTTTCGATTTTCATAGTCAATAATATTATTAATCAATCTCTTAAAAGAGACGGCAAAGATACGTAATAAAAATAGTACTCAAGAGGTAGGAATTTTAGAATTATACTTGTTCTATAAGTAAAACCGTTTAAATACCAATTACATTGACGAATTAACAACGGTTTTTATAAAATTTTCTTAATTTTCGAAACTCTAAAACTAACGGTTAAGCCATGAACAAACTATTTACAATTTTAATTGTGATTCTTTTGCCTATGTGTATTTCTGGGCAGCATAAGGTACGCAAGAAACCCCTTCCATTAGCAAAATTTGAGGACAATGTTAAGTTGCCTTTAACTTCGAAAGAAAGGTCTCAAATTACGGAGGTGTATGGCGAATATGCCGATAAATATATTTTTAATAATGAAAATAGACTGAGAGGTTTTAAGCAAATACTTAGGAATAGAGTTGTTATTAAAAAGATTACAGATAAAAATGAAATTAAAGAATGTCCAAATTTATCTGAGGTGCCACTTTTCAAAAAATTTGCACCAGAATTAAAGCGTGATGACAATTTTAATCCTAAGGAGTTCAATCCTCTTAAATATAGTTTTGCATTTTACTCAGCGAGTGCTTCGATGTATCAGGTAGATAATACCAATTACTATATTATTATAAAGTCCCAACATCAATAAAATTTACAGTATGAAGTCTATAATTACAATTTTTTTAGTTGCGTTCACATCTGTCTTAATTGCTCAAGATGTGAATATGCAAACAGGTACTGTAAATCAATGTGGCGGTGTTTTTTACGATTCGGGTGGTGAATTCGGAAATTATTCTAATGATGAAAATTTAGTACTCACAATCTGCCCTGATAATCCTGGTCAAAAGGTAATACTAAACTTTACGGAATTTAGCACGCAGTTAAATTTAGATGTTATGACCATTTATAACGGTGATTCAGTTGCTGCTCCTCCTTTTGGTACATTTTCAGGTGTTGATAGTCCTGGGTTAGTACAAGCTACACAAGATAACACCTCTGGTTGTTTAACGATAGAATTTGTTTCTGACGCAGGTGGTAATACATCGGGTTGGGCTGCTGATATATCCTGTTTAACTCCTTGTCAAGTCATCAATTCACAAATTGATTCAGCATCACCGACACCAAATGGGGATGGCTATATTAGAGTCTGCCCCAATGAAGACATTACACTTACAGGTAGTGGAACATTCTCTGTTGATGGAACTGGTGCAACATATGAGTGGGATTTAGGCGACGGTAATACAGTTGCAGGACAAACCGCCACTTTTTCTTATCCAAATCCAGGTGTATATATCGTGAATTTAAATATTAGAGATGCAAACACCTCGATTGATCCTTTAGGATGTACCAACAATAATCTCATAAATCAAGTCATTCAAGTAGCAACCGAACCGGATTTTACTGGAACACAAGCTGCTAATCCTGTGATTTGTTTTGGTGGTTCTACGACGATTGAAGGGGTTGTAAATCCTGTTGAATTTATTAATGATTGTACACCACCAGTTGCTGATACGACATTTTTACCTGATGGTTCTGGCGCACAATATACAACCTCAATCCCAGTAGATTGCTTTGACTCCGCTCAAACATTAACTGACCCTAATCAATTAATTGAAGTTTGTATTAATATCGAGCATTCTTATTCGGGGGATTTAGATATTTTTATCCAAAGTCCGCATGGCCAAGAGATTCAATTATTTGAACAAGCGGGTGGTGGAACTTATTGGGGTGGTGCCAATGATGATAATTCAACTGTTCCGGGAACAGGAGAACAATATTGTTTTTCTATGTCTGCGACAACATTATTAGCTAATGCACCTACAGAAATTAACGGGACTAATCCTCCTGGTAACTCATGGGTTCCGGGTACTTATTTACCAGTTGAGAGTTTTGCAGGCTTGGTTGGTAGTCCGTTGAATGGAGATTGGACAATACGAATAGTAGATAACCTCTCTATTGATAATGGTTATATCTTCGAGTGGTTCTTGAATTTTGATCCGGCTATACAGCCACCAGAGTTGTCATTTACTCCAACCATAACTTCTGAAGGTTGGGATCCAGATCCAACAATCACAAATACTACTGGAAATGTGATTACGGTTGAGCCTACAGCAGAAGGGCAATATTGTTATACTTATAGAGTTACAGATGATTTTGGTTGTGAATATACTGAAGAGGTATGTATCGATGTATTACCCGAGTTAATTACTGAAGTCCCAAGTAACCTATTTGTTTGTGATACTGGTGCTCCACCTTACATTTTTAATCTAGATTCTAATACCTCGGTTGTATTAGCAAGTGCTCCTAACGCAACTGATTTAGTGGTGACTTATCATAACTCACAGGCCGATGCCGATGCGGATGTTGGTGCCATAACCGGTTTAACAAATTATTCTGGAACGGACGGTGAGACTATCCACATTAGAGTAGAATATTTAGACTCTGGATGCTACGAAGTATTACCGTTTACACTAAATGTATCTGGTCAGCCCGATATAAATTCTGTTTTAGACATCGAGACTTGTGATGACCTATCAAATGACGAATTTGAAGAGTTTAATTTAGAGTTACAGACTTTAGGTATTTTAGGTCCGCAATCTAGTACAGATTTTAATGTAACATACCATTTAAGTTTTGCTGATGCGGATGCTGGTGCTGGTGTATTACCACTTCTTTACACAAATACTAGCAACCCTCAACCAATATATGTTAGGGTTGAAAGTGCTGGTGATTCTTCTTGTTACAATGCATCGGTAAATCCTGAGTTTCTATTAATAGTAAATCCAAGAGATGATGCTTCTTTTGATGTTACGCCAACGTGTGATGGAGCAACTGTGAATACTCCTATTCTAACTCCAGGTGGTACTTTTACGTTTAATCCCGCGCCAACAGATGGTACTATTATAAATCCAATAACTGGCGAAGTTACGGGGGGAACATCTGGTGCATCCTATACAATAGAGTAAACTACAACAGGAACTTGTCCTACAACCTCGTTACAGACTTTCAATGTTCTTGAAACAGATGATGCTTCTTTTTCAATTACAGCTTCATGTGATGGAGGTAGTGTTGATACACCAATCATTACACCAGGAGGTACTTTTAGTTTTAATCCAGTTCCTGCTGATACAGCTTCAATTGATCCTATATCGGGAGAGGTAACTGATGCAACTCCAGGTACAACATATACCGTTCAGTATGTAACATCAGGTGTCTGTCCTTCAACGAGTACTCAAGATCTAACGGTGTTAGAATTAGATGATCCAACTTTTTCATTAAATCCAACTTGTGATGGTGCAACGGCTAACATCACTGGAGATTTAGGTGGTACCTTTACACTAAATCCTGATCTAGGAGATGGTGCAGTCATTGATCCAGCAACTGGAACAATTACTAACGGAATTTCAGGTACGACCTACACTGTAAATTACACAACGGGAGGAGCATGTCCGCAAACATCGACAGAAACAGTTACTGTTAACCTTTCTGATGATGCTTCTTTTTCAGTTACTGCAACATGTGATGGTGCAACTGTTGATTTACCATTAGCTACACCTGGAGGAACATTTAGTTTTGATGTATTGCCAGCAGACGCTGCTGTAATTGATCCTATTTCAGGTGAGGTCATGGACGGTACGCCGGGTGCTACATATTCTATTGTTTATTCAACTTCAGGAATTTGTTCTGATACAGAAGTGGTAACGTTTAGTGTTCTACCTGAGGACGATGCTAGTTTCTCAGTCGATCCCACATGTGATGGTGGAATTCCAAATCCGTCAGGTGTCTTAGGCGGAACTTTTACTTTTAATATTCCACCTACTGATGCTGCTGTTATTGATGCTAATACTGGAGTTGTTTCCAATGGTACACCAGGTGAGACCTATACTATTGAATATGTTACTAATGGTGCATGTCCAAATAGTAGTATAGTAGAATTTACAGCGAATCCCTTACCTTCTTTAGTAGCACCAACGCCTTTAGAGGTTTGTGATGATGGCACACCAGATGGATTAACATCGATAGATTTAAGTATAAAGGACTTTGAGATAACGGGTAATAATCCACAATACTCAGTGAGTTATTATCTATCTCAGGCCGATGCAGATGATGAGGTAAATCCGTTGGCAATACCTTATACAAACATTTCTAATCCACAGACGATATTTGTACGAGGTGAGGATGAGATTACAGGGTGTTTTACAACGACCACTTTAGATTTAGTGGTTGAGCAAGCGCCAGTAGCTAATATGCCGATGCCATTACGCTATTGTGATCCAGACAATGATGGTTTTGGGGTCTTTACATTAACGGATGCCGATAATGAGATTACAGGAGGTGCAGCAGGACTAACGGTAACTTACCATGAGACCTTTGCCAATGCAGATAACAATGCAGATGCTATAGACACCTCAGTACCATACACTAATATTGTGGCAGATGATGGTGATAGTGATCCACCTATTATCATATATGCTAGGGTAGAGAGTTCTACCATAGCTACAAACTGTGCGACGATAGTCCCTTTAGAACTCATAGTAGAGCCAACACCACAGCTTATAGCTCCAA
>NZ_JABSST010000125.1 GCF_013213975.1 Winogradskyella sp. | reverse complement strand
CGTTGGTTTTAATCCCACTACTGAATTTTGACTCGCTGGTGATAAAATAGAGCCTGAAGTCTCAGTACCAATAGTTGCAGCTGCAAAATTAGCAGATGCTGCGACTCCACTTCCTGAACTAGACCCACCAGTATCAATTATGCGTCTTCCATATGGGTTTAAGGTCTGTCCGCCGACAGCAGAATAGCCACTAGGACAATCGCCACAAAAGAAATAAGCCCATTCACTTAGATTTGCTTTACCCAAGATTAGGGCGCCTTTAGATCTTAATTGTTTTACAATAAACGCATCATCAGTAACATTATCTTTTAAAGCAACCGCACCAGCAGTAGTTACCATACCTGAGGCATTTATATTGTCCTTTAATAGAATAGGCATACCATAGATTAGATGTGTTCTATCTGTACCATCATCTTCAGCCTCATCCATTGCTCTGGCTTCTTTAATTACATTAGGATTAATTGAAATGACTGAATTCAATGACAGATCGTTCTCTCTATCAAACTTTCGGATACGGTATAGATAGAATTTTGTTAACTCTTCAATGGTATATTTGCCGTTATTTATCCAGCCTTGCAGTGCTGGAATATCTTCTTCCATAACCCAAACTTTCATGGCGTTATAATCAGATTCCGTAAAATCCTCCATTTGTGGATTAATTTCAGCCCAGATTTCAGCTTTAGTTAGCACTTTAGAATCTAATACTTTAAATTCTCTAAAATCTTTAGTGGAAATGGCATCTAATTCTGACGATTCGTCTGAAGTAGTTTCGACAGTCTCAGATTCAGAAATAGGCTCTCGAGCCTCACGAGAAGGATCTTCTTTACATGAAAAAATTAAAAAAAGGCTAAAGAATAATAGGTAATAACGCATAATCGATGTTTTTTTATAAAAATACGAAAAGACCTCACAGGTTTCAAATATCTGTGAGGTCTATAACATTTTTATAATTATTGAGATCCTGAAACAAGTTCAGGATAACAAGCAGGCTTGTTACTTAAAAAAGGAATCTACAAACTCATACTTATTGAAGACTTGTAAATCTTCTATACCTTCACCAACACCAATATATTTTACCGGAATTTGAAACTGATCAGAAATACCAATAACAACGCCACCTTTCGCTGTACCATCCAATTTAGTTACGGCCAGTGAAGTTACTTCTGTTGCAGCAGTAAATTGCTTTGCTTGCTCAAAAGCATTTTGTCCTGTTGAACCATCTAAAACCAGCAAAACATCATGAGGTGCATCACCAACTACCTTTTGCATTACACGTTTTACCTTAGACAATTCATTCATTAAATTCACCTTATTATGCAATCGGCCAGCTGTATCAATGATGATAACATCAGCGTCTTGATTAACACCCGATTGTAAAGCATCAAAAGCTACAGAAGCAGGATCAGATCCCATTTCTTGCTTAACCATAGGAATCTCAACGCGATCTGCCCAAACCTGTAATTGATCTATTGCCGCGGCTCTAAAGGTATCCGCAGCACCAAGCACAACCTTAAGTCCTTTCTTCTTAAACTGGTATGCCAGCTTACCAATAGTTGTCGTTTTACCAACACCATTTACACCAACCACCATTAAAACATAAGGTACTTTATTACCATTATCGTGAGCTGGTAAATCAGGTATTGAGTAATCCGTTTCTTCACCAGAATTAGTTTCGGATAATAAACCTGCTATTTCTTCTCTAAGGATTTGATTTAATTCTGAGGTCCCTAAATATTTATCTTTAGCAACACGTGCCTCTATGCGCTCTATAACTTTTAAAGTTGTATTAACACCAACATCACTGGTTACCAATACTTCTTCAAGATTGTCAAGAACATCATCATCAACCTTAGATTTTCCAGCAACTGCTTTATTTAGTTTCGTAAAAAATGAAGACTTAGATTTCTCTAATCCCTTATCTAGAGTTTCCTTCTTTTCAGAAGAAAATATTTTTTTAAAAAAACTCATGTATAATTAATTCTATTTACTTGGTTAGGCGCAAGAACCTTGCCTAATTGGTTAGCTGCTAAGTTGTCAGGTTAGCCCTCAAATATAGCCATAAAAAAACTGCTTTCAAATGAAAGCAGTTTTACTAAACTGTAGTGATACTACAATTATTTTTTGTTTAAAAAGTCATTGACAAATTCTGGTGCCATAACCGACTCAACGAACATATACGCTCCAGTCTTTGGTGATTTTACCATTTTAATAGCTTTTGTCAAACGCTTTGATCCTGTCTGTAAAGACGCTACTGATTTCTTTGCCATGATTTTTTATTTTATCTCTTTATGTACTGTCATACGCTTAAGAATAGGATTAAATTTCTTAATCTCCATACGGTCTGGCGTATTCTTTTTGTTTTTTGTTGTAATATATCTAGACGTTCCTGGCATACCAGAAGCTTTGTGCTCTGTGCACTCTAAGATTACCTGTATTCTATTTCCTTTCTTTGCCATTGTAAGTTGACTTTAGCGTATGCTATTATTTATAAAAACCTTTTGCTCTAGCTTCTTTTAATGCTGCCGAAATACCAATTTTATTGATAGTCTTTAATGCAGAAGTAGAAACTTTTAACGTTACCCACTTATCTTCTTCAGGGATATAAAAACGCTTCTTGATCAAGTTTGCATTAAACTTGCGTTTAGTTTTATTCATCGCGTGAGAAACATTGTTTCCAACCATTGCTTTCTTCCCAGTAAGTTCACAAACTCTTGACATTGTACTCTTTCTTTAGGTTCAGTTATTTTTTAACAGGGTGCAAATTTAATAAATAATTAAAGTTTGACAAAACTTAAATCCTACTTTTTCAAAATTTCTTTTTGAAGCATTTCAAATGCCTTATTTGTGGCTTTCATATTCACCTTATCTCTATGGTTTCCAAAGTTAAAAACCTGAGACATTGTTCCTTTTTTAGTAGCAATAGCAATCCAAACTGTACCTACCTCCACATCCGAATCTCCTTTTGAAGGACCTGCATTACCTGTAGTGCTAATTCCATAATCAGCATTATATAATTGTCTAACATTCTCTGCCATTTGCTCAGCCACCTGTTGACTAACAACAGAATACGTTTTAATATCATCATCAGACACCTTTAATACATTTACCTTAGATTCAGTTGCATACGTCACAACACCTCCCTTAAAATAACTTGACGCACCTGCATTTGCGGTTAATGACTTTGCCATTAATCCGCCCGTGCAGCTCTCGGCAACAGCTAAGGTCATTTCTCTTTGTTTTAATAAATTACCAACGATAACTTCAATTAAACCCTCGTCCTCAAAACCGACAAAAATATCCTCTATCTGTGGTAAAAGCAATTGCACTTGTTCTTCTATTACCCGCTCTAATTGTTCTTTATCATTAGTCTTACCTGAAATTCTTAATCGTACACGACCTAAACTTGGCAAGTAGGCTAACTTGAGAAAACTTGGTAAAGCATCTTCCCATGCTTCAATTCTAATCGCTATTGCACTTTCTCCTAAACCATAAGTTAATACCGTTTTATGCCTTATGTATGGAAATTTGAATTTTGACCGTAGCGCTGGATTCACCTCATCTGTTATTAATGCTTTCATTTCGTAAGGAACACCAGGAAGAGACACAAAGACTTTACCGTTTTTTTCTAGCCACATTCCAGGAGCCGTTCCAAACTTATTCATTAATACTTTAGCTTTTGAAGGCACCATAGCTTGCTGGCGATTTAAGTCTGAAATTGGTGTAGTTATATATTTTGAAAACAAATATTCAACATGTGCTAAAACCTCTATATTCTCAACTAAAGAGTCATTAAAATACTCACAAATAGTATGCTTTGTTACATCATCTTTTGTTGGACCTAAGCCACCAGTAATGATAATGATGTCTGCATTATCTTCAGCTTCTCGCATAGCTTTTAGAATATGAGCCTTTTCATCTTGTACTGAAGTAATTTGATAAATTGAAATTCCTATTTTATTAAAAGCCTTGCCTAAGAATGCTGAATTGGTATCAACAATCTGACCAATAAGAATTTCATCTCCAATAGTTATAATTTCTGCTGTCAAAGTGGTTATCTTTAAATGATGCTCGCAAAGGTAATGCTATTAAAAAGTTAATTCATTAATTTTAAACATCCTTTAATAAAATTTCTAACTAACAATGAGCAGATTTAACCAACTAAAATTCTTCACTTTTCTTTTATTAATTAGTGTGTTTTTATTTCAATGTTCTGAAAAACAACCTAAAGAAATTGAGCAAACTGAGTCTGTGGTGCTTACCATGGAAATCAAGCCAGATTTTGTTTTAACTAAAGATCAAACTCATAATAAATTTAGCAGCACTATTTCGCCAATCTTGAAAGTTAAATCGGGTACTATCATTGAAGCTTTTACTGAAGATGCCAGTGACGAACAGTTTAAAATGAATTCTGGAATTGAAGACCTTAGAAAACTAGATTTTGAACCAATTCATCCATTAACAGGTCCAGTTTTTGTTGAAAATGCAGTGCCAGGAGATGTAATCAAAGTTACTCTGCACGACATTGAGGTTGGAGATTGGGGATGGAATGCTATTTTTCCAGGATTTAGTTTTGTTGCAGATTCGATTAAGGGAGAATATTTAAGAATTTATGATTTAAAGAACAATAAGACTACTGTTAACTTCAACGATTCTATAGAATTAGAACTCAAACCATTTCCAGGAGTGATGGGAGTGGCACCTGCAACAACGGAGTTATTAAGTACAATCCCTCCAAGAGCCAATGGTGGAAATATGGATGATCCAAACATGACTGTAGGCACGTCTGTCTATTTCCCAGTATTTGTAGAAGGTGGATTATTCTCAATTGGAGATGGCCATGCAGTCCAAGGCCTAGGAGAAGTCTGCGGCACTGCGATCGAAGTACCATTAAGAAATATTATTAACCTTAACGATGCCAAAATATTTAATCAGTCCTTCCCTAACCTAAAGGCTTATGCTATTGTTGCTCACAGTA
>NZ_JABSST010000124.1 GCF_013213975.1 Winogradskyella sp. | reverse complement strand
GACTTCTACTTGCTCATGGGATGTTCCTTTTATGCAATACTGATACAAAAAGTACTTTTGGTACTTTCTTAATCTTTACCAGTATTCTTTTTTAATATGAAGCCACTATAAAACAAAATAATCTTATCCTTAGTATTCATATTATTGTGTACCCTTCAAAATTAAAAAAAGACGTGCTTAGACGTCTAAAATAACTTTGATTATATCAAATTAAAGGCTTTTGCTGTAATTACAGGTGTAAGCTACTGTTTTTTTTATGAGCTATCAATTGAGTCATAGCTTTCGTTATACTCTATCCTATCTCTAAAAAATTAAAAGTTTTCTTATCCGAAAATTATCTTTTTATTTATCTCAAGCAACCGAACCCTATGATTACTTGATCCTTTATTAGTAAAATCATTAAAAGAATCGCCAACAAAAAGTTAACAAGTAGGGCTAATCTTAATTTGCAACCTATTGAATCTTATCGATATAACCTTTTCCAAATTGTTTATTACATACACGCATTTCTTTCATAGTTATAGGAATACACTTTATAGAATTTTGTTTTATAAGCATCATTCCACTAGGATCTGTATTCGGAATTCGTACAGTGGCTAGGGTAATCCATTCCTCATTTTCTTCTAATACATATGCGGGGAAGCACTGATCTCCTTTTAAAACTAAAACAGGTTTCCAATTTAAATTTATATTATCTGCATTCAATCGATCAGCAGCCATAAGTTCCAAATAGTTTAAGGACGGTACAAATTTTAGTACTAATGACTCCACCTCTCCCCTCAGATTTGCAACCAATTTTATCCGCATTAATAAACCGAGTAAGAAAGCAACAGCGAGCATAGCTAATACCGCAAAAAAAGTAAGTGTGATTTCCCCAAAAATATGTTCTATATTATATTTTTTGGCAATAGGACTTATAAGGCTTTCAAAAATTTTCATGAATTTATATAACACATACAAGACTACGGATAATGGAAAAGCTAGGGCAATACCCCGAAAGATGGTTGACTTTAAGGAAAATTTTGACATTTTGTTTATTTTAAATTAGGACCACATTCATTTTTACGTTTTTGTTTTTTGATCTTGACGACATAACGTTAATGCCTCATCAAAGCATTGACTATTCTTCTAACCGTTTCTCCAGTAGGCTGAAATTAGTTATTTTCAATTCTTTGGATTCTTTGTAGACTTACTTTTGGCTCTTTTGCCAAATATTCTTAAGACATTCCCCCTATCGCTCTTAATTCTTTTAATCTTTATCTTAATTTTTTTGTTTCAGCAAATGTATATTGAAAACATAATCACGGATTACAATAAGTTAATGCCATCTTTGTGTCAATTGATTAGAAGGTTTTCGGCTTAGGTATATATCATCCTGATCTTGATAAAAAATAAAATAGCTTATAAACTATTATTGTACCAATTTACGTATTTCATTTTCTAGTTTAATTAAAAATCACTTTTCCAAGTATTCAATTCAGCTAATTTGTTGTTTTTCCTGTGATGCCGCCAGATAATTTCCTCAGCGAAATTGTCTAGTCCTGAAATATGGCTGCAGGTTAAAAACACTTTTACTTCAGAATAATAATCTTCACCGTATTGTTTGTAAAATTATCCATTTGGTTTTATTATTAAAAATCCAGCGTAACTTAGATATTTTGTGAAAACATTTTCATAAAAAAACCTGAATCCATTATAAATTTAGTCAGCGATTTATTCCGCAAAATTTTCAATTCCGCTTGAGTGTACATTTCCTCAACTTGCTCAATTCCGCAAACAAAGCAAGTTTAATTTTCAATTCAGATTTTATACTGTAATTACTTTTTTAATAAAAATCCATTTCAATTGGGTTTGTTTCCCTAATTGAGTTTCATATTCCGTTATTTTTGGTGATAGTAAACCAGCAATTCCGCCACTAATCATTCCTTTATATGGACTATCTAAATTTTCAAACGAAAAATGTAAAATTGTCCATACAATTAAAAAAATAACCAGAAAAGACAACAACCATATAAATCTAACTTTTGTTTTTTTATTCATTATTTTTAAATTTTAAGTACGCTCGGCAATAAATGCCAACCGTCTGGCTAATGTGCCAGACCGTCTTGGTTTACTTTTTATTAGCAGACTAAATATAAACAAGTCTGAGTAAACCACAACTACAACTAATTATAACCGCGCTAAGTTGATAAGAAATTGGCCTTTTGCCAAAAGAAAGAGTGCAGTTGCAAGTACCACCGAAGTGCAGTGGCTAGCTGGTTACAATCTTCAAACTGAAAACTAATTTTTATTAGCCCACACTTTAGGTAATGTTAGCCACTGCGAGATCAACTTACACATCGTTTTTAATCCAGTTTATCCAGTTGATTCAGAGCTTTTTTATCTCATTATACCAGAAATCATTTTTTGAGACACCAAGCATTTCTCGACTTGCAATCAAATTGGTTTCTCTTTCTTCCCATACTTTTCTGGCCCCAGGGTTGTGGCAAAGGAATCTAGCGAAATCAACAACCTCGATCCCAACGGTAGAAAGGTCATCTAGTCTGACACCTTTAAGCACCCTAAAAAATGTAATCGAGTTTTGATCATCAACCATCCTTTTAAAAATGACCATTTCTCTTGCGTTGAGGGTATCATTAGCGCATCCTCTCCGCCAAATGTCGGAGTTATTGGAAATAGTCTGATTGGCAAGGATGGTATTTTGTGTGATAGTCATTTCGTAATTTACCTCAGCCAACACCCTACTTTGCTACATTTCATACCAGACGAGAATAAGGGAAAAGACAACAGCAATAATTCCCAATATCTCAAATATGCCTTTGACTTTTTGAATTGAAACTTTCATAGCTAAAATCATTTATAACGTTAAAAATATAAAGATAAACTGCATTGAGCGTTGTGGCTAACGGTATTGTTATGTGGCTTGTGGCACTTTGCCTGCCAAGTTAACCTACGAAGATATATTTTATTTCTTGATAAATCTACGAGTAATCCATAAAGACGCCATGAACTACATGCCTTGTTCGATGCAATTTTTATTTTCGTTTTATTATTATTCCGAAATTTTTGTCAGTCGGATTTAGTGTTATGTAATTTATAGTAAATACTATTTTTTGTATTCGCAAATACATCATTTTTTTTTATTATATTTTTGTTAAATAATTAAAATCTAATATTATGAAAAAAATCACTTTATTCTGTTTGTTAATGTTCACATGCTTTACTGCTAATGTATTTGGTCAAGCTAGAAGTGAATTAAATTTTGGCCTAATAGGTGCGAATTACGAAATCCCAGTTCATAAAGATATTACAATTGCCCCTGGAGCATCGACTAATTTTGACATCAATTGGTTAACCTTTAGTGTTAAAGCAAATTACTATTTTGATAATTTAATTGGATTAACAGATGAGTCTTGGGATGTTTATGGTGGTGCTGGTGCTGGTTATGCCATTTACAACGGAAATAATGATAATAAAGATAATGGTTTTGATATAGGTCTTCATGTGGGTGGAAGATGGTTTTGGAATGAAAAATGGGGGATTTATTTGGAACTTGGCGGAGGAAACACTCAAGGAGCAACAGGAGGTGTTGGATTGACAGTTAAATTATAACTATTTTTTCTGTATTTAAGTTTTACTTCTAGTTTGAAGTTTATTCATTAGTTTGTTAGCTTGGTCAAATTGAGTGTAACGCTTTTGGCCATGGTTTCGTTACGGAATGGTACCTCAGTATCATTCCGCCGACACGAGCACGCAGTGCGAACTGGTGGCAACAATCCATAAATTTAGCAAAAAGGCTTGAAATTCCGATTAGGAATTTCAGCCGCAATGAATTATAGCCATTATTGGCATTTCGTTATTTTTTTTCTGCTTCTAATTTATCAGTCATTTCTTTGTGCTTTTCGACATCCCAAGTCATATTCCAATTAGATATATATTCTTGTAAAGTACCAAGTCCGACTTCAGCTCTTCTTTCATCAACTTTTTCTGGATTTTCGATTGGTGAAACATAAAACTCTCCTGTTTCTTGGTTTCTCCCAATTTGGCTTCCGTAAATTTGTCTTTTACCAGTTCTTAAAGCTACTCTGTCCTCTAATAATGCTAAACTGCTTGGGTGTGCATTATTTTTCTTAACCGCATCTCTCATCATTGGTAAATACTTTTGCTGTATTTCAATTGGCGAATGTTGAATGACTAAAAATAGTGTCGTATTTCCTTGTCCTCCAATTATGTCTTGACCAAGCCAACCTTTCTCATCAAGTATCTTCTGTATTTTTATAAGATTGATGGAGTCTTTTTCGTTTATGGTTTTCCAATGCGCTTTCATTTCGTCTGAATCTCGACCATATTTTTCTTCAACTTCGCTAATTTGTCTTCTTAAACCTTGGTCTTCTTGATATATTGTATCAAGGATTGCAATTAAAGGTTTGTCCAAATTTTCTTCCGCTTTTTCTTTATTGCTTTTAACTAAATTCAAAACCTCATTCCATCTTTTATCAGAATGTAGAGCATTCAAATCTCCATCTGTTGTAATATGTCCATAGTTACTATAATTACCTTTTTCCGCTATTCTGAATAATTGTACGAATGACGAATCAATTTGATTGGCTAAAGCCCAAGAACAAGCAGCGTTATATCTATCGTTTGTATTTCCTTTATTTCCAAGAGCAGCAAATGCTTCCGAATATCTCCTTGCAGATGCTAAATACTCTTGGTTTTCATAAAGATTCCAAGCTTCGGTTTTCAATTCAGCATATTTTGCTCTTTCCTCAGAAGTAGGCACTCTTTCTACTACATTTTCTTCTTTTTTTTCTCCATTTTTACAAGACGAAAATATTATTAGTAAGATAAAAATTAAACTATTTTTCATAGGTTTCAAGGTTTGGTTTTAATGAATCTCAGTGCCCTGCTAAACGCAGTTCTGCCTGGAGAACGTAGCAAAACAAGTCAGCTTCAGCTGAATGTGCTCTAACGGTTTCGGCTATGATTTCGTTGCGTGTTTCAGCAACTAAATTAGCAAATACAAACCGAATATAAAATCCGCGAGGATTTTTGTAAGTAGACTATAACTAGCAATGAATTATACACGTTGTTAGAGTTCGTTATTATTCACAACATATATTGTTTATTAGTCAATAAGTGTGCTGCCCTTTTTTGTACTTTAAGAAAAGGACTTTCTTCTTTAAAACGCAATATGATATCCCT
>NZ_JABSST010000123.1 GCF_013213975.1 Winogradskyella sp. | reverse complement strand
GTGGTAAAGGACAATGAGGTTGTGTTAAGTGTATAATCACCAACTTCTGCTGTACTGGCTCCGTCAACACTAACTGATACCGTAACAGGCATATCATAGTTCGTCATTGTAACAGGAATACTGGTATTAAACGTCATGTCTGTTTCATTTTCTGAACTGGATGCCGCATCAAAACAAACTGTGGGACTAGATCCTCCTCCAAAGGCAGTCCAATTAATGTTATCGACTGCAACTCTATCTGCACCACCACTATTTGAGCCACCAATATTATTATCAATTTGTATAACAATATTACCTGAAATATTTACCCCTGATATAGTTGTTGTTTGTACTGATGTACCATAAGGAACTGTACCAACACTTGAACCATTTATTAATACATCTAAGTTTCCTGACCCTCCACTAAATTTTCTTTGAGTCGTTATAGTGATGTCACCAACACCCCCAGAAATTGTTCCTGATTGTATATATGTATTTGCAACATCATCATTCATTGTCATGGCTTCTCCATCTACAGATTCACTTGTTCTTGAGTTTGTTGCTGTCCACGTTGAACCATCATCTCCGGTCCAGCTTCTAGAGCCATAGGACGATTGAGAAGGTGTGCAGCTCGAAGTACAAATATTTTGAAATGTTTCTGTTCCTTGTCCAAATCCAAGACTACTAACTAAAATTGCAACTAAAAAAAAGTAAATATTCTTCATGTATGGTAAATAAAGTGTTATTAATGAAAAAAAATGTAGGTAGTATTTTACAGATATGGGTTTCAAAGGTAGTAAATCTATCCGTTTAGACTCTAATTAAATATTAATAAACAGTTAATTGCAGGTATTTAACCCGTGCTGCCTTTCTGGGTATGCTATAAATAGAAAAGCACGTCCAAGCAGACGTGCTCTGTGTAATAGAGAGATCTACGATTACTTTAAAATGATCTTTTTAGTTTTAGTAGCATTGTCGTTTTTAATGGAAACAACATAAACTCCAGACGGTAACTCACCTAAGTTGACATATTGCGAACTGGTGTTTGCTGCTAAGGCAGTTGCATTTACCACACGTCCTTGAATGTCAAATATTTGTAATTGTGCTTCTGTGTTTAAATTACCCTTTACAATCAACGTTCTTTGATTCTGATCAGTAAAGAGTTGCAAACCTGCAAGATTTTCTTCGTTAGTACTTAAGGTTTGATTAACCAATCTTAAATAGAAACGACCCTTTGCGATAATGTTAGTATCTAATATGATTTCATAATCATTGCTATTAAGGAGTGTGATAGTCCCCGTCGCTGCATCTTCTAAATAAATATTAATAGTACTTGGTAAGGTCGATTCTGAAATCGAAAAGATTACTGTTTCACCACTGGTGCCGTGTATTCCTAAAGGAATGGTAACATCTGAAATATCATCTTGGTGCAAGGATTGTAAAGCCATCGCAATACCATTGTCATCTTCTATTAAATAGGAGTGAATTGAGAAATTTCCTGGTTCGCCATTCCAAACCGAAGCATCATAACCAGGATCTAAACTGCGACTTGAGTTGGTATTGAAATAAAAATCTGTATGAAAGCGACTGCCATTGGTGCTATTTAAATCCAGTTTTAAGAAGGTTAATGGATTTGAATTACGACCAAGAATAAAATCATCAGAGGTTCCAGTTGTTCTCATAGACGGTGTAAATCTAAAAACACCAGAAGTTTCTGCATCTACAAAGAAGCCTTGGCCAGGAGCTATAAGCGTAGAACCGTCTGTGGTAGCTAAGTTATAAATTGTCCATCCATCGGTTGCTGCACCGTCATAACCATAAATGCCAATAGCATTCTCGTCAAAACGATCACGATTGGTGGTTTCATTTAAAACGGTTTGTACATTAATATAGCTTGGGTATGGATTTCCTACTAAATTCCAGTTGGTAGCACCACCTTCGGTCACAGTTACTTCAACATCACCCGTTGCTACTGTACCGCTAAAGGTGTACACTCCATTATCTGTAGATCCTGTGCGATATCCTAATCCTGCAACTAATGGATTAGTATCATTTGCAGGGGTGTAATTTACATAAGCATTTGTGGTGGTGTCGAACGGACCAAATAAATAGGCAGGATTACCACCAATGGTTCCAGATAGGATATTGGTATTGGTTGTGTTAAGCTCTCCAAACGTTTGTCCTTGTAAAGGCGCACTGATTAAATCGTTATTGCCTGTTACCGCGCCGCTGCCGCTGGCAGCATTCACATGACGGTGGTAATTCACAGTACCATTAATGGTACCATCTAAAATTAAACTGGAATAGGCAATACTACTGGATTCTAAATCTACAGCGTTTTCAACATCTAAAACAACCCCTGAATTAACAGTAAGACTGGCAGCAGGATCAACAAGAATACTTTCACAAGTTGTTGTACTAGAAATTATGGCATTACCACGAACTACATGTATAGGGTTGGCACTAGTCGCTACACCACTAGGATCTGCAGGAGACCAGCCATCGTCGTAAACATAAGTAATTCCAGGTAACACAGTGATGGTATAATCTTCTATTTCTCCATCGGTTGAACCATCACACGGTCCATTAGTTGGGACGGTGTTAAAGTAATATTGGCAAAGTATACGCATTCTAGTATCGCCTAAGGCTGCATCATTTGGAACTGTAATACTTAGTGGGCTGTTGGATGTTGCCCCATTTTCAACATTTTCTGCGTTGCCTAAGTCATAGGTTTCCCCACTATCATCAAAATCACCATCTTTGTTCCAATCAATCCAAGCATATGTGTAAACCGTGTAATTCCCATCGGTATTAATTTGCACTGTTAAATCTTCAGAAGTGCCTCTTGCCATGCTGGTAGACTGCGCTGTATAGTCATCGTAACCTGTAGTTTTAGCACTAGCATTATTGATACTGCCAAAGTTTACTAAGCTAATGGCGGTTGCAAACGTGGTGTCGCCTGTAACGCTGCAATAATCCGCAGCTATACTGATAGGGATACCTTCGGACCAACTGGTACCTTTTCTGGCAAACAATTGAAAATAATAGGTGTTGCCAAAATTAACATTACTAATAGAAACCTCATTACCAATAGCATTAAACACCACATATTCGTTAGGAACTATTTCGTTACCATTACCAAGAAATGTGTCTGGGTTATAGGAGCTGCCATTACCACTTGGAATTGCTGTTACGGGATTCCCTTCTCTACCAATTATCAAAATATCCTCATAGCAGGTGCTGAGGGCCCAACTAAGATTGATGCCGTTGCCATCAAAACGTGCTGTTACATTTGATACATCTTCAGGTACTGTACACGATGAAATGTCAATCACCGAAACATCGTCTAAATACCAATTGTCACCATCATTTTGCTCCATAACAAAAGCGATGTAAACCACTCCCGAATAACTAGATAAGTCAATCGTTTTTTCGTTAAACTCAAGGCCTAGTTCTGTTTCATTATAAGTTTTCACAGTGGTAAAGCTGTTAATATCTGTCGCTGAGGTTTGTGATATTCTTACGCTGTATTCGGTATTATAGTCAATGGTAAATTGTTCCCGGGCAAAGAATCGTAATTGGGCATGTGCCGTTCCTAAATCGATACCAGGGGTTACCAACCAATCTTCGGCATTACCACCACTGACTACCTCGTATTCTACAAATGCGGCTGTGGTACCCGAATTGGAAGCTAGGGTTGTACTTGTCCAATCATTAACAGACCCGAGATCATTGGTTCCTCGATAACTAGACCAGCAGTCTGGTGCAAAAGTAGCCCCTTCAAAATCTTCATTAAAGGGTAAGCTAAATGTACTGCTACAATCAGCTGTACCTCTAACTTCTATATTATCAAAACGATGACGTTCACCATTGGCATTATTGGCTACTGTTATTTTAATAGCTAAATTAGAACCGCTTAGACCAGTCTGACTTGTAAGCACAGCATCAAAATCATCCGAGATGAAGCCATTGGTAGCGGCCTGTATCCAGATACCATTGTTATCAAGACTGTACTCCACAAGGATACTGTCACTGTTTTCTAAGTTGCTTGTTGCTGTGCCATTTGACTCAGAAATATCCAATGAGAAGCTGACGTTGCTATACCCTGCAATGTTGATATTTGGTGATATCCAAACGGCTGCTCCATCAATGTCTCGTCCTTCAAATACCTCATTTCCACTAATGGTTCTAACGATAAAGTAGTCGTTACTATCTGTAAAATTTAAAGTGTTGTCCGATAGATCTAATGTCCAGTCAACTGCACTTAAGTCTAGACTTGGGTTGGTGCCTCCAGGGCCAATGGCACCTTGATTATTTTGGCCAGTAAAATCCTCTGAATATATAATGGTTTGGCTAAATGCTAGCGTGCAAATAACAAGCAAACCGTAGGTTATAATTATCTTTTTCATCACTATTGATCTTTTGTTGAATAAAATTCAATTTTAAAATTATACGTAGTGACAACACCATCTTAATTCATTCGATGGAGCTAAGACTTTTACTAGCCGAATGACTAGAAAGTTTAGACCAACACTAAAAAGATTGTATTGTCTGTAAATAACAATGAAAAAGGGGAGTGAATACGAAGATTCTAGGTGTAGCTTAGATAGGACAGCACACTTAATTTAGGGCTTTTCAGAGTTATTAAATTAAGGGTTAATCGGTATGTAAGACACATGCATTAAGAAATAGTCACAAGAATTAATGTATGTCTGGGTGCTGTTTGCGTTATGTGTTTGGTTTCATAGTTTAGGTTTTTAAGTTAGTATGGGAATAGTAGTTTGTTAGACATTGGCGCAAAATATCTTGCATCACTTGTCGGTGATGCATTCTCTTGCTTATGTGTTTCATAAAATTTTAAGGCTGAAAAGGTGGCAATATTTGGAGTAATATTGCTAAATGAGAGGTCTAACTTTACAGACTCTAGTGGGGTACTCATTAGTTAAAATAAATAATTTGTATTTACTTTTCTTTAATTATGATTACCGTTTTTTGATTGACTGTAAGCAAATATACTAAATTTATGTTAATTTTCCTATCGAAGGCTAATTGTTGAAAAATTCGATTAAAATAACTTCTTTATGGCTTCTCTAAATGTTGAATTATTTTTTTTGTGAAAAAGCCAACTGAATGAAGAGCTTAGTCCAAATTTAACCACGGGTGTTAGTTATTAATCATGTTCCCGCTAATGTATTTGTAATAAAATATCTTTCAAGACTAATTAATGTATAACTAAAAATAGCAGTAATCTAGTCTCAATTATAAGAATATTTTACCTTGTCCAGAAGGAGAGAATCAATTTAAACTACAATCATCAGGTATCGTAACTGTATATGAATAATGTTACCAAGCTCTTTCAATCTTTGAACTGTGGTTCATTGAGAATTGAATTATAACCATTTCAAATAATAATACTACTAAATGATTGTGGATTGTAATGAAATTACATGTATCATTCATAATTTAGTCTTCGGGAGTCTTACTGAAGAATATTTCATATTCAACAGGTGGGCAAATGATCGCTCACTTTATTTGACTGTAAGATATTTTTATTCCAAGATTATTTGTCATTGAGAATTACGGGGAATATCTGGTTGTCATTAATTATGTGTTAATGCATAAGCCGATGACTTTTACTGGTATCAACAATGGAAGATAAGATCGATAACTACGAACTTGACATTTGCGTCCTTCATGCTCAAATCACAGTTATTGAACAATGCAGCGACGAACAATACTTTGCATGTAATAAACTACCCT
>NZ_JABSST010000122.1 GCF_013213975.1 Winogradskyella sp. | reverse complement strand
TGCAATTCCGAGTGGATTCGGACGTAGTCGAATCCGCCGTAATTGCGGTTATACATTGTTACCTGCTGGCTTTTATTCCAATTTATATTTTCAGCCACCATTTTATCGTTTTCAACTTGTCAAATTCAATTTCTGTCAGATTTTGAGTTTCGAGTTCAGTCAATTTATTTTTTACAGTTTCAATTCCGTAATTTTCTTTTATCCAAAAGGGAATTCCTCAACGCTTTTGTTCCAATTTCCGATTGTCGATTTTAGAATTAAGCTTAAATCAATTTCCGATTTCGGTTTAAGAACGTTTAAAATTTTTCCAGCGTATTTTTGGTCAACATATTCCGTTTCAGGTCTTTTTTTGTTTTCAAACACTTTCACAATTCCGCCTACTATTATTTCATCAGAAACTTTATTCAGTTTGTCCGTGAATTGTCGAATTCTTAATTCTCCAATTTTATCCATTAAGTCAATAAACGAATAAAATTCATTTTGAAAATCATCTGATGTTTTTGGAATGTTCATCGGTTTTTTTCAGCTTGCAGGTAACGTCTCGGGTATGTTGCGTAGCGCGCTGAAAGCCGCTATGCAATATACCCATTGTTAGCTGTTGTTTTTATTTTCCAAGTTTTAATTGTTCCGTCATAAGATGCACTTATAATTGTGTTATCATCCAATTTTTCAATAGATTGTACAAAGTTTTGATGTTCAAATTCTACTATCAGTTTTCCATCAAAATCCCAAATTTTGACTTTGTTATCTTCTCCGCCTGTTGCAAACTGATTATTATTTATAACCTTGATTGTTCTAATTATTCCAACATGAGCCTTAAATGTTTGAATTTTTGTTTGATGATAATCTTTAGATAACGTTCGAATTGAAATTTCGCCTCTTAAATTTCCGCTTATTAGTTTTCGTGTTAGTCTATTGTAGCTAAGACTAATAATTGAACAGTCTTCTAAAAAGGTTTTTAATGATTTATCTGTATTTAAATTCCAAATTTTAATTGTTCCATCTTCGGAACTCGAAGAAATAATGTCATGGTCCAATTTAATTACTTGCCAAACCCAATTTGTATGTTCTTTAAAAGTTTTTAAAACAGTTCCATTAAGATTAGATAATTTGATGGTGTTGTCACCACTACTTGAAGCTAAAGTGTTGTTGTCTAAACGGCACAAAGAAAGCACAATTGCAGCATGAACTTTTATTTTATTAAATACTTTGTGGTCTTTCCAAACTAATATTTGGCGATCTCTTGAACCAGAAACAAAAATATCATCACTTATTTTCTCAATACACAAAATCGAGTTTTGATGCCCTTTAAATGAATACTTTTGTTTACCAGAGATATTCCAAGATTTTATTTCTTTGTCTCTTCCTCCACTAAGAATCGTATTATCGTCAATTTTAAGTATTGACCAGATGTATCCTAAATGACCAGTAAAAGGCTCTTGTATTTGTTTTATTGCTTCTTTTGAATATAAAATATCACTTCTTAAAACAAACTTTTCGCCTTGCGTTAAGATTTCTCCTTCGTGCCAAACGTTATGGTCAAAAACAATAAGGTCTCCTTGTTTAGGAACGTATGAAGCCCAAATTTCATCTGTTTCTTTTGTTTTGAAAAATAAAGTTCTTCCTCCTTTGAACTCAGTTGCACTATTCAAATAAATCATAAATGTCAACTTGGATTGTGTTGTTTCATCTCGATAATGTACTCCATCAAGATGTCTATGAAAATATTGGTTAGTAGAATATTTGCAATATCTAAGTCTGTTATTTAACTCTTTTAAATGCCAAACCCCATTTTCGGATTGAATAGTTGAATTTATTTTGATTGTTTCAGGAAGATATGGCTTTACTTTTTCAAAAAGTTGGTTAGCTAAATCATCATTATCCGTTACAAATCTGTCATTGTTCCTGTAATAAGTTGGATAATTTGAAATCGCTTTTTTAAATGAGTTTTTAATTTTGGTATTTAACAGTTCCTCACATTCTATTTTGGAAAAAAGGGATTGAATTACAAAGCAAGTAGAGTTTGTATTAGGTAGAATATTTTGTATTTCAATTTTTGATGTTATCAAAGCAATTCAATTTCTTGCTGTAAGTTCTGTTTGGCTTGTATTTCAAACTTGTTATAAAAAAAATCCGTTTTGAATATTCTGTCCATTGACAAAAAATGATTTAATACTTTTTTACGTCCAGGATTGTAAACTAAGGTAGGATAAATTGAATATTCCTTTCTAACGTTTTTGCAATAAAGTAAATATGTTTCCCAATTCTGTCCTAATACAGAAAGGTCGGCATCTGTAAAATAGTTTGTGTCGCTGTCTGTTGATTTTATGTGTGATTTGGTGGCTAAAATTTGTTCTTTACAAAGTTCTATTTTATCGTTAGAAACGGAAATTTGCTTCATCCGATTTTCGGCAAATTCAGCACTTTTTTCTTCGTTGTCTGATTTTATAGAATTGTAAATTATGTCGTGGTAAAAAAGTGTAAATAAAATGATTTCCCAATTCTGTATTTCACTTTTAACATCTGTCAATTGAGAAAGTAAATTGTCAAGGTGTTCTAAAGTATGATAATGTCTTTTTTTACTTGAATAATTTTTCTCGATTTCAGTCCATAGTTCCTTTTTCAGACTGTCATTGTCTGTGTATTTTGTCAAAAGTTCTATGAATGTTTCTTTTAGCACGATTTTCTATTTAAATGACAGCTAACGGTTTAGCTATGATGTCGTTGCGGCTGGCAACGCAGCGTAGCGCCACTCCGGCGTGATTGGCGTTTTCTAACCGGTAGCGAAGCGCGTTGCATATCGCAAATGTTCATGCTTTGGTTTATAGCTTAAAAGTAGGAATAAATATCAAATCACCTACGAAGTAGCAATGCATTATAGGTGTTGTTAGCTAACGTTTTTTTATTAGCACTTTATCATATGCAGTCGACCAGCCTTCATCTGTTTTATAGCCTTTGCTAATCAGAATTGAATCGTTTTGAATGTTCTCAACTTTCCAGATATACTCAATTTTATTATCAGAGTGCTTTAAGTCGAACTTTAAGTATTTATTCGTTAAGTCAAAACTAACGTCCGATGTTTTTTGAATGGAATCATTGAGATACATAACAATAGAGCCGTCTTTGATGGTATAACTTAGATTTGGGCTTTCAATCCAAGTTCCATTGTAAAAACCTTTATCAAATTGATTCTTATTTTGCTTTAAAAGCAAAGTGTCATTATAAGTTTCACCAAGTATAATATAGTCGTATTCGTTTGAACTCGAAGCTTTGATAAGCGCAGAGTTATCATCAAAAAATATGCGAGCTAATGAGTCCGAAATCTTTTCAATTCTGTAGTCCTGTTCAATTGAAATTAAGCCGTAACTTATAGATTTAGTGTCGGTAAACTCGATGTCTTGATCAGTTCCGGAATTGACAACTTTGAATGATTTCCATTTTACTTCTGATTCGAAATCAATTGCATCGGATTTTTTTTGGCATCCAATGATTACCAGGCAAAAAAAGAATAGGGGCGTAATTTTTTTCATTCTGTAATGTTAGCTAACGTTCTGTGTATGGTGCGTGCCTTGCATGCTCTATACACCTTGTTGTAGCACGTTTTATTCAATTTTCATTTCAATTTGAGCTTTATGAAGTTTCCGTAGTCTATTTCCTAGCTCGTTATTATCAGCATATGCCGATATCGTTGTTCTTAAGTCAATTTCGTCTTTAGATTTAGTTTCCGCATCAAATGCAAGTATCAGGTTAGCTTCATTTAGACCTGATATTGAAATTCTTGAAAATTTGGCTTCAAACTCTTTAATAGTTTTCAAATTACTTGCTTTAAAGGCTGGCCAATCTGATTTATTCCTTTTAGTTAAGTCATCATTTTTTTCTGCGAATAGATTTAAGTTATGCTTTATCGATTCTCCTAGAATTTGGTCGCTAACATCAAATTTCAAAACTTCAATTTCATTTTGCTCATAATGCACCCATGATTCATCTACAAAAAAGGGAGCCAAGAGAATCTTGTCGTATTCTTGACTCAGGTAAGCAGTGATCATTTTCGGAAACTGCTTCTTTTCGTTTTTTGATTTAAACCACTTCATTTTTCTCTAATGTGCTACAACGTGTTCGTGTATGGTTTGTGGTGTTTGAGAACTAAGTTAGCAAAAAGGCAGGGAAGTGGTATTGGATTTCGGCAGAAATCCGCGAACCACCTTTAAACACCATGAATTATACACGTTGTTGGCAGTAGTGTTTTATTTCTTTTCATATAAAGCTTTCAGTGTACCATTTAAACTAAACGGAATTACTGAAGTATGTGTTTCGTTTCTATATATTCTCCAATCCATATCAATATTTTCATAGTTACCTTTTTTAAGGTACATACTAAATCTAATCATATTAGAAACCATCATTGGAATTTCATCTTCACCTGTCGAAATAAATACTTTGGTTGGATTAATTTTCCAAGTTTCGCTATTCGTGAATTTAGTAATTGCTGGTTCCAAAAAAATTTCCTCGTTAAGTTGAAATGAAGGACTATTAATTCCAAATCGTGTAAAGTAATTATCAGAATTCACAAAACAGTAAGCAGTAAACAAACCACCAAGAGAATGTCCTGAAATTCCTCTGTCGGAATTTGTCATATAGTGTTTCTCAATAAAAGGGACAATTTCTTTTTTTAGACATTCTAAAAACTTAATTGCTCCACCAGTTTTGATAGTTCCTTTTTCAACGCCAAACTTTTTTTCAATTCTTTTCTCAGTTATAGAGTCACGATATGGCGTGTAGTCAATGAATCTATTAATTCTTGATTTTATACCATTTGCCTTATGACTGATTCCAACAAGAATTACATCTTCGATTTTTTCATAATCAATATATGATGATTTGAAATATCCAAATGTACTTTTTCCGTCTAAAACATAAAGCACAGGATACGTTATACTATCCTGAATAGAATAATTCTTTGGGAAAGACATATGAATTAAATATTCCTTATTCGTAATTTCAGATTTAATGATATGGTCTGGTTTAAATTCATCCCTTCCTTTTGGGTCTAATTTTTGGCTAAATAAAGGATTACAAAAAATCAGAAATACGAATGATATCAAAAATAATTTAGGTAGTTGCGAAAAGTACATTTATTTAATTCAGGGGTTAGTTGCATACATTACTGCCAACGGTCTCGGCTATGAGTAGTTGCGTGGTTTAACACTTAACAAATACGCACTTAACTGAAAATCCGCGAGGATTTTCAGAAGTAGGCGAGAACCAGCAATTACTTATAGCCATTGTTGTGCGTTCGTTTTTATTTAATCTTTCTGAGCACTCTTTTTAACTTTCTGTTGCTATTCAAAATTATGACTCCGCATTGTGCAAATGTTCCATAGTCCGAAATAGCGTTATTTCCAGTTAAAATTTCAATTGACTCAATTGTTTCAATTGTCAAGTGTTTCAATAGAAACGAATAATTCGGATATCGATTCAAGTCTAACATATGTAATACCTTCTTTTGCTTTAAGAAGAAAAGAATTTTACATTTTGTAGCCTTTTCGATTAAATCATTTACATTTTCGCCTTCATTTACATTAATAGATATTTTTTCCGAAATATCAGCTTTAGATACTATTGAATCAATCCGTATTTTTTCCTTAATTAATTCAAGTTTGGATTCTTTAGAATCTGTCCCATCAAGCTTTTGTATCCAAATCAAGTTTGATTCTTTTGATGTTAGAGAATCTATGTTTTGTCCAAAACAAAATAAAGTCTTAAAAATCAGTAATATTAGTAATAGAAATAATCTCATTTCATTTGTCTTTTTCTCAAAATTATTTCAATTCCTATTTTCATAAAAGTTTGATTGAGTAA
>NZ_JABSST010000121.1 GCF_013213975.1 Winogradskyella sp. | reverse complement strand
ATCACCACTAACAAGAACATATTCAATCTTACCTGCATTGTAAAGTGCTACGGTAGCATCTATCCGATATAAATAGAACAGGTTGATGTTTCCACTTGCTACATATTTACCAGTACCTAAAAGTAGTCCAACTTTGTTTTTAGGGATGCTATCAACGTTTTCGAAATTAAGATGATTAGTTTTATAATTAATCCAGTGGTAAGTAGCAATAACACTAAATGTAATGAGAATAATTATGAGCATTATAATTTTGATTTTTTTCATGCCATACTAAGGTTGAGATTTTGGATTTCTGCTTTTGAAAAAATAGCAGCTCTGAGGTCTGAAATAGATACGTTTAATAGCTTTTTGTAGTCGAAATGATGAAACGGATGAGCACGTTTTCCTATTTTGTAAGACTTAAAATAATAGTCATAATAGTCTGGTAATATGGCAACACCAAGGATTATAGCACCATACAGATATGGACTGCGTTTACCATTGCCATAGCAAAGGCATTGTAAAGCAATTTCGTCTTCTACTTTAGTGCTATAGCCACAAAGCACATGATAGCAATCGTGACGTTCAACTTTTGGAATTAATTCAAAATCATTTTTTTCTAAGAATAAGCCAAGGTGTCTTCCGAAGGTAGGTTCAGGAAGTTGTAGTAAATCGGCTTTAGTAATATTCCAACTTTCGTGCGTTTTAAACAATGACGTGTATACGCGCTGTGAATGTTCGAACAACCAAATGATAAGTTGTTTTCTTTGGTGCTTCAAATATTTAAAAAGGGTGTTCATGGTAGATGGGTTTGATTTGGTTCAACGGCAAAATCGGTGATTTTCTTTTTGTAAGATTTAAGTTCGCCTCTCCAAATAAGAAGGGCAATGACATGTACAATAGCGAAATAGTATATTGCGACATAACTAAAATCTAGTAGTTCAATAATGTAAATTGACAAAGCAGTCAAGATGATAATATAACAGGGGAAATACTTTTTGAATACAGCATATTTATCCTTGGTATCAGTAACTAACCAAAATATTAAGGATATACTCAGTCGTACAAAAACAAAAGTTAATGACACCGTAATTAGTAATACTATAAACACAAAAGCTTCCATGGTTACAGATCTATAGTTTAAAATTATCGTACTGCCATTCTTGCCAAGAATTGTTTTCTAATTCAAGCATATAGTTGTAGTATTTGTTTTCAATTCTACTTGCATGCTCTGCACTAAGCTCATTTTGATCAAGTTGCTCTTTAAGTAGAAGTGTATTGTTATCAGATAGCTCAATGAGGTATGGCACATCCATGGATTTGGCATAGTTGAAATTATAATGAGTGATTTGATAATCCCAATTCACTAGGCTTGATATGATTAAAACAAAAAATGCTACTTTGGTATTTAATCTTATCAAGTACCAAATGTTTTTAATGGTATTAATTTTATTAAGAGTTGTGACTAAACCAGTTATTGCAAGGATGAGATAAATTAAAACACCAATGCGCTTGTAGGTAAGACCAAAGTAATAGATGTATTGTCCATTTTTAACTGCGATACTCAATACCAGTAGGATGTTTAATAATATCCAAGTAAAGGCTAAACGCTTTACTATGGCATTTTCTTTGTGAAAATTAAGATCTCCGCGGAATACGTACAATAAAATGATGATAGCAACGACAATGGATGCAATAAGAGCATTAATACCACTGTGAACTTGCTCAGAAAAGACAGAAGCTCTTATGTCTAGGTTTGTTAAAATAAAAGTAACGTCGGTGATTAGAAAAATGACAATCAAAACGTTGAGCATTGCAATAAGAATGATGCCTAATTGATTTTCCTTTTTGAGCTTTGGAATTGAAAATTTAGAGGTTTTTAAAAGCGAATTTCCAAGAGCAATATCTTCAGAAGTTGCAGGCTCTACAATTACAGGTTGATAGATGTTTGAAAATAGATAATAACCTAATCCTGCAAAAAGTACCCATTGAATATTAAAAAAGCTGAAATCGATTTTGTTAATAAGCTCACTGAATAGCTGATTTCCATTTTGATAAAGCCCTATAAATATAATTACAATGATACTAGGAATAATGATGATTTTAGCGAGGTGTAAATAGTCAATATCTGTTTTTGGTTCTACACTCTGCGTCGTTTCATTAATGGCAAAGTTGCGATGAAACCAGCCTGCAATAGTAGTGTAGAGTCCATTGAGCCAATTGACATAAATTGACGTTTTATTTTGGGATAATCTACCAATCAATGTAAAAAAGGCGACTAAATTTGCCATAATGGTCAGGCTTGAATCATGAAAGAAAACAGCGATTCCAGTCCCTAAGTACAAGGCAGTATAGAAAATAGCGTCTTTAGTTTTGAAATCATTTTTATTATTAATGAATAAAATGATTACGGTGAGTACACTAAATATACATAAGTTGAGTCCAATACTTTTTTCGTAGAATAGTGTGCTGAACAAGACTGCTGCAATAAATAATATAACTTTCTTCATTTAGATATATTTAAAGTACTTTGAAAAACAAAGTAAATAGTTAAAAAAATAGTTTATGTCTTTTTAATTAATTTTTCTAAAGCTTCAATATGCTTTTTAAACTCTGCCTTTCCAAGTTTTGTAGCACTATACCTTGTGTTAGGTTTTCGACCTATAAATTGCTTTTCTACCAAGATATATTCCGCCTTCTCTAGAGCTTTGGTGTGACTGGCTAAATTACCATCAGTTGCTCCTAAGAGTTCCTTTAGTGTATTAAAATCAGCATACTCATTTACCATAAGAATAGACATAATACCAAGTCTAATTCTATGATCAAAAAGCTTATTTATATTGGTTATTATGCTCATAATAGGTCCTGCAAAAGCAGGAATCAATTTTAGTTAGGTATAAAATCAAATTTACCACTCGTCATTATAGTATCATTTAAGATTCTAACTTTAATTATATCTTCAATTTGGTTGCCATTAGTATAATAACCAAAGGCTCGAGTTATGGTTTGACCAGTACTTTCATTTTTAAATGATAAACGATAGGTACCATCAGTATTTACCATTTTCATATTAATATTGTGTTCAATTGTTTCGCCTTTTTTAAGACTAATCATTCTATTATCTGCATCAGGCGTGATAGATAATGCTTCAATATCAAAATCACTTTCATTTGAAATTGTAAATTGTCCTTTATCTAAATCACAAGAAAATACAAGCAAGAACAAAGCTAAAATGTAAATCGTGGTTATATGTCTTTTCATTTTCTATCATATTTAAAATGCATCCAAGCTCCATAAATGATATGCATAATACCAAAGCCTATAACCCAAAGCCAAAATCCGGAGCCTGGATAGTAACTTGCAATTAGGCCTAAAACTATTTCTATGTAGCCCAAATATTTAATATCTCCAATACTATACTTTGATGCACTAACCAAGGCCAATCCATAAAAAATTAACATCAATCCTCCAGTTTGGCCATATCTTCCTTGGTCCAATATAATTAGGCAATAAATACCACCAACGACTAAAGGAATTAGAAAATTAAACAAAAGTCTGCGTGAGGAATTATCCCAGATTTTCTCGTTGTTTTGTTTTGCTTTGCGTGTTGTAAGTATTATACCAGTAATAGCACTTAGTACTGCAATCATAGCTAAAATAGCCATACACGTCCAAAAGACCCAGCCGTGAAATATATAAAGTTTACCAGCACTATGATTAATAACTAGCCAATATGCAGCAGCTGCACCTACTAGGGCATAAATCCCAGCTAAAACACCTGAAAGTCCACTCAAGGAAATAAATCTTGAGGACTTATTCATTAAATTTTTTATCTCACTGATGTCTTTTAAATAGTCTTCGCTGCTCATAATAAAAAGTACTTTGAAATACAAAGTAAGTGATTTTATTTCATTCTCACAAAATTATTTTGGTGGATATTGATTAAATTTATCTCATAACTTAAATTCAATCAGTCATGGTAACACTTTTAACAATAGCTAATCTTTGTGGAGGCATTCTACTTGGTTTGGCAACCCTTGATAAATGGGATGGAGAAAGTAACTTCTTTAATAAAATTGCAGGTGTACTTGCACCATTTCAGACACTTATTGGTGGTGCACTTGTTGTTCTAAGTCTACTTAGAATTTTTGGAGGTCATAATTGGCTTTTCAATATCACGAGCTTATTGGGTGGACTTTTATTACTCACTCATGTATTTGGTAAAGTCCCAGCTCTAGAAACAAGTTTGCGTAAACTTTCGGCAAAACTAATGCCTTTTAAAGCCATTATTGGTATTGGACTTTTAGTTATTGGGATTCTTAATCTTATTAATTAAATCTTGAATCCAGCTGAAACCTACATATTAAAGCAAGAGGAGCCTTATAAATCTATTTTAATGCAACTTCAAACCATTATTGAAGCTGTTGCTCCAGATGCCAAATTATTATATAAGTGGAAGATTCCATTCTATTATAATAATGGCATTCCCTTATGTTTCTTAAACCAATCTAAAGATTATGTTGATTTTGCATTTTGGCATTATGATAAAATGGATAAGTACGTTGACCAATTTATTGATGCCAACCGAAAATCAATACGTTCACTGCGCTTTAAAACGGTTGAAGATATTAATGACGAGATTGTGGTTTATGTCCTTCAAAAACAAGTGGAGATCAACACCAACCCTTTTAAACTTATTTTAAAACCTAAGCAGACTAAAAGGTAGATACAAGTTGTCTAATAGCTACTAAATGAGTTAATAAACTTTCTAATTTATCTAGATGTAGCATGTTTGCACCATCGCTTTTTGCATTGGCTGGATCAAAATGTGTTTCAATAAATAGACCGTCTACATTGTTAACCACACCAGCACGTGCGATGGTTTCAATCATTTCTGGACGTCCTCCAGTAACTCCCACAGACTGATTGGGTTGTTGTAAAGAATGGGTAACATCTAGAACTGTAGGTGCATATTGTCTCATGGTAGGGATTCCTCTAAAATCTACAACCATATCTTGGTAACCAAACATAGTTCCTCGGTCGGTTATCCATGCTTTTTCGTTACCTGCGTCTTTAACTTTTTGTACGGCATGTTTCATAGCTTCTGGACTCATAAATTGCCCCTTTTTAAGGTTTACAACCTTACCTGTTTTAGCTGCTGCAACAACTAGATCTGTCTGTCTTACTAAAAATGCTGGAATTTGAAGAACATCTACATATTGTGCTGCTAAGGCTGCATCAGATACTTCATGAATATCAGTGATTGTTGGTACATCAAAAGTTTCAGAAACTTTATGTAAAATCTCAAGGGCTTTTTCATCACCAATTCCTGTAAAGCTATCAATTCTACTTCGATTAGCTTTTTTGAAACTCCCTTTAAATACGTAAGGAATATTTAATTTATCAGTTATTGAAACCACCTTTTCGGCAATGCGTAAAGCCATATCTTCACCTTCTATGGCGCAAGGACCACAAAGCAAGAAGAAGTTGTTTGAATCAGAATGTTTTAACTTAGGAATAGCTACCAAATCTCGAGACTTAAATATTAAGTCGCAAAGATAGCATTTTAAAATACCTTTTTAATGCTATTCCTAATTATCCAAATCGACATAATAAAGTTGCCAATAACCAAAGCACCACCATAAAATAATAATCGTTGTGCTGATTCTGACCAGCTCACGATGCTCAATACATTGGATATGTAGGCCAAAATTAAATAGGACGATAAACACACAAAGACAATCCCTAAAGAGAAGTTGAGCTCTTTGTGAGGTTTAATTAATTGCCATAAGAATGGTATTCCAAATAAAAGAATAGGGTATGCAGACATTCCATCGCTTCTATTAATCATGGTAAACCAATAGGCAATTACAGATAAAAAATAAAGGTATGGGACGAATTTTGTGTATTTGCTAATTGTATGCATCTGTGTAATTATTAGGGTTCAGACGTAAACAGCCCAATTAGCGGTTGATAAGAAAAGGCTATTACTACTAATCTATTCTTTAACGTAAAAATAACAACCCAAATTACACTCAAAGCAAAATATAACAATTAATTAACGAAATGCGCTTATTTAGGTGTACCTTTGCGCGCTTAAAATCAGCTTCCATTATGACGAAGATTAAAAACATTGCAATCATTGCACACGTAGACCATGGAAAGACAACATTGGTCGATAAAATTATGTATCACTGTCAGTTGTTCCGTGAT
>NZ_JABSST010000120.1 GCF_013213975.1 Winogradskyella sp. | reverse complement strand
ATATGAAAAAACTAAATAGACTTAATATTATTTTTACGTCTATAAAATCAAACAACCCTTCTTGATGTATTTTCTTTAGAAGTTAATAGGCTAATTTCTCGTACATATGCCGATGGACTTTGACCATAGTATTTTTTATAACTTGTACTAAAATATTTAGGATTTGAAAAGCCAACAGAATAAGCAACCTCACTAATATTTTTATTTTTTTCTTTTAATAAAGCTCTTGCCCTTTTTAATCTAATAGACCTAATATATTCTGATGGAGATAAATCAACTAACGACTTAAGTTTATGATAAAAAGGTGTTCTACTCATACCTACAAATTCATATAAGTCATATACCGATAATTCAGGATCACTGATGTTTTCCTCAATGTAGGTGTTAATATTTGTAATAAATAAGGTATCTAGTTCGTTTAAAATATCAAAATTCTCAGTCTCATCTAACTGTAAAAATTTCCTTTTTAATATTTGGCGATTCTCTATAATTCCATCAATTTTTTTAACCAAAATATCAAATTCAACGGGTTTGGTAATATATTCGTCAGCTCCACTCTCTAAACCTTGTAATATGTTTTGTTTTGAAGAAAGACCTGTTAGAAGAACAACAGGGATGTGGCAGGTTTCCATTTTACTTTTTAAATTCATACAAAGTTGACGTCCGTTCATCTTTGGCATCGATATGTCAGAAATTACAATATCTGGTAAATTTTGTAGCACTAAATCAAATGCCTGTTTTCCGTTTGATGCTGTAATAATTTGATATGTTTTCTGAAGTCTCAGCTTTGCATAATTTAAAAGTTCTTTGTCATCTTCTACAAATAACAACTTTATTCTATGATCATTTTCTTGGAATCTGTCATAAACAATATCTTGGGATGATTCACTAACGTCTCTATTTTCTTTCTTCACGATTTCTATCGGGAATATAAATTTAAAAGTAGATCCTTTATTTGAACTTTCTGACAAAAAAACTTTACCATCCAATTTTTTTGCTAAATCAGAAGCCAAAATTAACCCTACTCCACTGCCAGGTATTCCAGCCTCAAGAGCTTGAGGGGATCTATAAAACAAATTAAATATCTTCTTTTGCTGAGATTTTGGTATCCCTATACCAGAATCTTTTATAGAAATTTCACAGTTATCATTTTTAATATTTAAAGAAATGTGGATTTTTCCATTTTCATTTGTGAATTTTACTGCATTGGTAAGCAGGTTACTAACAACAACATCTATAATTTTTCTATCACTTAAAATTCTTAAATTGGAAATTGATGAATCATCAAATGATAAATCTATTTTTTTTCGTTGACAAAGTAGTGTAAATGCTAATAACTTATCTTGAAAAAATAAATGTAAATCAATGCTCTCTTTTATTAATGGTTTCCCTTTTACTTTAATTTTTTTAAAGTCTAGAAATTGTAGCATTTGCTTTTGTAATTTGTCTGCACTGGAAAGCGCAATATTGACATTTTGCTTAACATGATTATTTTGTTCATTTTGTAAAATATCTTGAAGGGGTGCTTTTATAAGTGTTAAAGGCGTTTTTATATCATGAGCCATATTTATTAAATAATGTAAACGCTCTTCAGAATTTTTTGAATTCATTCTTAATCTTAAAAAATAATTTATCGTTACCACTAATAAAATTAATAGTAAGGTATAAATAATAAAAGCCCAATAACTTAGCCAAAAGGGTGATTTAATAATGATATCAATATGTCTTTCGTTTGTCAATATTTCACCTCTTTCATTAATAATTCTTAATTTTAAGGTATACTTATTCGGACTGAGGTTTGTATAATTAATTCTATCGATTTTATTAAAGAAAATCCAATCTTTATCAAACCCTTCTAATTTCCATTGTACTTTTCCAATATCAGGGTGTACAAAATCAATTGTACTAAAACCAATGGCAAATGAATTTTGAGCATAATCTAATTCTATAATTTTAGTTTGGTTGAGTGCTGTTTTCAGTGGAGAATCCTCACCTATAAAAGTCAATTTATGATTGATATAAAAATCTGTGAGAACAAGTGACTTCTGAGATTTTATAGATCTTATATGCATTGGATCAAAATAAACAACGCCTTGATTTGTTCCAAAATACAATTTATTGTCTGAAGATTTTATAACAGCATTTTTATTAAAATCTGTTGATATAAGACCATCGGACTTAAAAAGAGTATATATATTTCTATTTCTATCAATTCTTGATATTCCTACACTTGTTGCAGCCCATATATATGAATCTGCTTTAATAATTGAAAAAATAAAATTAGAGGGTAACCCTTCATTTGTAGAGATATGTTCGATACTTTCTTTATCAAAATTTACAATAAAAATACCAGAATCTGCTGTGCCTACCCATAATTGTCTGTGTTCATCTACAAAAAGTGAATTAACTGACTTTCCATTTAAGATAGAATTTTCGATAAACTCTGGAACTGTTGACTCTGAAGATTCTGTATTTAAAATGAATAATCCTTCCGAACCCCCTAATACTAAATCTTCGGGAGTTAAAGACTCTATAATTTTAACACCTTTTATTGGAAAGAGTTTGGTTGTTTTAGTGCTTATGGAATATTGCATTACTCCACTTGATGCATTTGCAAAATAAATGAGGCCGCTATTTAATGCAAAAATGTCAAAGACTCCTTCTGAATAATATTCTTTTGGAGCGTTATTTGCTACAGTATACTTTCCAGATTTCCCTAAGTCATACTTGGTAATATAATTAGTATGGGAGGATGTCCATATATTTTTGTCTTTATCTACCGCAAGCGCATGGACAAATCCACTAAGGATATTTTTTTGATTTGCAACTTTAGATAAGTGAGACCATTTATTATTTGCTTTATCCCATATACTTACACCTTTTGAAGTTCCGAAAGCGATAATATCTTCTGATACTTCTGATATTGATAAAATATTATTATTGTCAAGAGAATTAGGGTCTCCGGGGATTTGGTTTAGATATTGTATTCCTAATTGTTGTGGATTATAAGAATTTAATCCGCCCCTGAAAGTTGATATAAAAAATATACCATCTCTATTTTTAAGAATATCAAATATTGAATTAGAGCTTAGACTATTAGGGTCATTTTGTGTAAATGAAAATTTATTCACTAATATTAAATCTGAAAGATTTAAAACTATTAGTCCAACACCATCTACACTTGCGATAATACTATTTGGCGTATATCCCTCTATAGACCTTATATACAATCCTTTATATCTCTCAAGTCCTAAAGGTATTATAAAATCAAAATTAGTTAAATTAAATGCACAAAGACCTCTTTTATCTGTCCCTAACCATAACCTATTGTAGCTTTCATCAAAAAATAAAGAACGGATTTTTCCCTTATGGATATCAATATTTGCAGTATGACTAACGTCGAGTAAATTATGTTGTAATTCATAATCTTTATTTAAAATAAAAACACCTTCAGATCCTGCCAAATAAATATTATTCTCCTTATCTTGTGTAATTGCCTGAACACTTCCTGTTACTTTTTTATTTAGTACTATTTTCTTAGTTTTAATATCAAAAAAGTAAAGTCCGAATTCACTTCCTATCCAAAATCTTTGGTTATGATCTATCCAAAAGAAATTTGCTTTTATGGAAAACTCTAGATCTTGATATAAGGCATGGTAAAGGATAAATTTATCATGGCTTATTGAATACTTAAAAAGCGATCCATTATTTGCCAATAACCAAATTTGATTGTTTTTATCTTTTTGAAGATAAAATCTATAAAAATCTTCTTTTCTAATATTAGAAAAATCTGACAGTTCGTAGTGTTTAAAGTTGTTCCCATCAAAACGGTCTACTCCAATATCTGTTGCTATCCATAAGAAGCCAAGATCATCTTCAACACTCGTAAAAACTCTACTACTACTTAATCCGTCTTTAATACCAAATTTTTGAAAGGTTTGATTCTGAGAAAAAGCAATAAAAACATATAATGAAAAAAGAAAAACTAAAATAGTTTTTTTATTCATGGAATAAGTTTGATTATTTATAATCTAAAATATAAAAATTTAAAAAGTAAAAACATAATTATACAAACTAAAAACCCTTCTCAAAATAATATATATTGGAAGAGTTTTTAAAAAAATTAAATAAAAAACTATTTAATCTATCTCGGGATTTGCACCAACCTCTGCTGCAGGTATAGGTAAATGCATTACTGTACTTTCATCTATATCATGAGTTACATCGAAATTTTCATTTCTATTAACATAGTTATTATGTGGGTCAATCACATGATTTTTAAACCATTGATAACCTCTTCTTCTATTATTGAACCAGTCATGACCTTCAGTCAATAATTCGTAATTATATTCTGCCATAATTGCCTCTCTAAAAGCATCTTGTCCGCCTGAATATAATGAACTAGGAGTAATTCCTACACGATCTAAAACTTCTGTAACATAACTTAATTGCTCTCCATTTTGTAATTCGTTTGAAATTTCAGCCAACATCAATAATAAATCAGCATACCTATAAACAATAGTGTTTCTTTGGCTAATATTGTTGGTTTGTGTTTTATCTTTTAAACTTGTTTTAAAAGGTAAGGGAAATGATGTATTCCAGCTTTGACTTCTGTCGGAACCATTATGGTCTGGATAAAAAGTAGAAGTACCTCCAAATGTATTATCGTAACTTGTTAAAAAAGTAGATTCTAATCTTTGATTATCTGTTGGATAAGCTTCTAAATGTCTATCATATACCTCAGGATTCACTCTTAGCTGCATCCAACCAGGGAATTCTCCATAATTTGCTATACTCCAATCTCTAAATAAATCTGATTTTATAGTAGAGTTAAATTGTATTTCAAATATCGATTCCTGAGTATTCTCATTAGTTCTTCCGTCAAATAAATCTGCATAATCAGCCACCAGAGAGTAATTACCGTATACTTCAGTTGCCTCATTGTAAGCCAATTGCCAATAATTCTCAGAATTGGTTTGTAATTCTGTATTGGTTGCTAAGTACATATAAACTTTTGCTAATAGCATATTGGCTGCATATTGCCTTGGATATCCTGCTCCCATCATTCCATTCATATTTTGGATAGCAGATTTAGAGTCACTGATAATTTGTTCTAAAATAACTTTAGAATCCTCTTTTCCTAAATAAAGTGTTTCTGTATCTACAGGAACTAAACGCAAAGGAACATCTCCCCACAATTGAACAAGGTTAAAATAAGAATAAGCCCTTATAAAATAGGCTTGTCCTAAAATATCCTGGATGGTTTCATCATTAGAGCCCTGAGAATTCACACCTTCAATAACATCATTTGCCCTTGCAATAGCATTATAATGTCCATTCCATACAATGTTTAAAGTAAAGTCCCCCTCTAATGGCTTTAATGATGCCATTGATGAATTCACAGCATTATTATTTGATGGACCTCCACCTTCTGTGGATACATAAAAACCTGAATTATAATTAAGTAACTTTGGGAAAAAATATCTAAAAGTACCCCAATCTGCCCATGCATGGTAAACCCCGTTAAGCGCTCCAATTGCATTATCAGGATTACTATAGATTGTCTCTGAAGTTAAAAATGGAGGGTCCTCTTCTAAGGTGCAACTTCCAAAAAGCAATATCCCCCCTAGTAAGAGATAAGACATGTATTTTTTTCTTGTTTTCATAATTGTAAATGTATTTATTAAAAATTGATAGTCATTCCTAAAGTAAATATTCTTGAGTTTGGAGGGCTAAAATTATCAACACCTAAAATTAGAGGGTCATTTAAATAACTTGTCAAAACAGGTGTATAACCCGTATAGTCGGTTATTGTGAATAAATTCGTCGCGGCCACGTATATTTGTGCCTTACTAGCAAAACTTTCAACAGGAAGATCATAGCCTAAAGTTAAGTTATTTAATCTAAAATAACTACCATCATAAACCATTCTATCTACGGGACCTCCTTTTCCTGAAATAAACGTACCTATTCTTGGATAAGTATTTGAGGGAGCATCTGGCCTCCAGGCCTGTTCATAGGCGTCAACTGTAATATTAGTAAATCGACCTTCTGCTATATTTAACGTTTCAAATTGTGTATTTATAATATCATTTCCATAAACTCCATCAAAATTTGCACTCAAATTAAAACGTTTATAAGAAATATTCATATTTAATCCATATACAAAATCAGGGTTTGGATTACCAATAATTGTTCTATCAGAAATATTAATAAC